>CADCRD010000227.1 GCA_902803725.1 uncultured Eubacteriales bacterium | reverse complement strand
GGGCATAAATAATATCAGAGATCAGCTATCAGGCTCTCGCCTTTGATGTAGCTGGCGGCCAGGATCTCTTTTTTGAATCTGGACAGAAAATGTTTGCTCAGGAAGGCGCTTTCGCCTTCTTTTTCTTTGAAATCATGTGCGATCATAACCGTGAGAACATCCGGTGAAAATGCGTTGCGAAGAGCAGCTGATGCATCACCTGCCGCTGTATTGCTGAGTATTCGGGCAAGAGGTTTGTAACGCATCTGTTGTTGTGTTCTTCGAATATTCTCGCTCGTCCGTATCTTCCGGACAAGTGCTTCATTCAGGCTGCGCCGGTCGTACACAGTCAGCGGATCGAGATCAAAGACACGTGCAGCGCTGTCGGCACGGCGGATCGCCTTTGGGGGAATACTGCCTTTCTCAAATGAGTACCATATGCCGTCAATATGTCCCAGCGCCTTAAGACCGTCCAGGCGTCCCAGCTCCATATTCCTTATATTGTTCCTGGGGTCAAAGCACAAAAAGTTGCCCAGATCCCACTTGCTGGTGATATAAATGAAACTGTCGGTATGATTTTTTGCGAATTCTATGGTGTCTTCCCTCACCTTGCCGGGCGCCTGAAGATCCACAGCAATGATCTGGGTCGCGCCTTTTTTTACTGCCATTTCGACAGGCAGATTATCTGCAAAACCGCCGTCTACCAGCTTCATACCATCGATCCGGGTATATCTGGCTGCAGGAAAACACGAAGCACTGGCCAGAATATATTCGTACAGCTGCTCTTTTGGAATA
Organism: uncultured Eubacteriales bacterium; assembly: GCA_902803725.1. GTDB lineage: Bacteria > Bacillota > Clostridia > Peptostreptococcales > Anaerovoracaceae > UBA3738. The sequence continues at coordinate 3,126 of CADCRD010000227.1, read as the reverse complement.
TCCTCTTTAAAAAGGCAGTGCGCTTTGAAAGACGGGAATTGTGCCGTTACAAGTCCGTATTCCACCGGGGAACCATAAAATTTGTCGACATCCAGATTGTTCTTTATTATGCTATGAAGGCCTGTAGAACCAGCGCCGCCTGTCATAGTGTATTTTGCAAAGCTGAGGGCTTCGCTTACTGGTAATCCCTTAATATCCGGTGTATCTTTGATGATCCTGGTTTTTTCTTTGTTATAACGGCTCTCTCCGCCAAGATCGAATACCATGTTAGTTTCGACGTCTTCCCAGATATGCTTCATCCTCTCAAAGTCACCTGTGACGACCATGCTGGCGTTGATCGCGCCGACAGAAGTTCCGACGGCTATATGGATGGGCAGGCCCAGCTCGCGTGTTGCCTGCCAGACTCCTATTTCGTAGCCTCCTCTGCCACCGCCTCCGGAGAATACCAGAGCCCGTTTTATCTGTTTATTTGTTGTGGTTTTGTTGCTGTACATTTGATAGTCCGGCTTTATGTCGAATAACTGCATCGGCTTTCATAAAACAGTATATCTCTGCAGGACCATTATTTCAAACCGCAAATCATAAAGCAAACCACATTTAACAGGATATGTATGTTATAATTTTTGTGGGTCAATTTTGCATTCTGTCTGCAGGATGTACAGGGATAAATATTAAGAGGAGGACAGCAGCCTTATGAGAAGAAGGAATATTACGGCGGCAATCAGAATAATGCCCGCAGTAAATTTATTTGCTGCAGTAATCATTGCGATCGCTATTGTGTCTGTAACGGTGATGCTCTGTGCATCGCATGCCCTGGCGCAGCAGGGCAGTCAAAAGGACAATGCAGGGCAGGTGATCGCTGTTTTTGATGATAGTGTATCAAACAGTGCTATTAAAAAAATCATTAAAAGAAACGATGGTGAAACCGAAGATATAACCAGGATCTCAGACCGGAAAATCGCATTGGCAAATGCTGAAACATCGCAGGCAAGCCTGATTGACGATCTTGACAGCGAGAGAAGAGTAGTCTTGGTTCAGCCGAATTACAGATACAAGGCCGGTGAAACCGATCCGTATACGGTGACTGCCAGCAAAAGATATCAGTATCATCTTGAACAGATCGGTGCTTTTAAGGCCTGGGATCTGCTGAAAAATACGAAAAAGCATATCACAAAGGTCGCGGTCCTGGACAGTGGTGCCGACAAGGAACACGAAGATCTGAAAAATGTTATATCCGTTATAAAAAGCACAAAAGACGGAAGGGTGATTTCCGGGTCTGCTGAAGATCTGATCGGCCATGGCACACATGTGGCGGGGATCATCGGAGCAGAGTATGGTAACGGCAAGGGCGGCTCAGGCGTTGCCTCCGGCTATAATAATGATCTCATACGGCTGATGGTGTATGGCGTCGGCAGTGATGATGGATATATGTATTCTTATGACGTGATAAACGGCATCAGTGAAGCCGTAAAAGACGGGGCAAAAGTCATCAATATGAGTTTTGCGGGAGAGGTGCGCGACCGTTTGCTGGAAGCCGTGATAAAAAGAGCACATTACGACAACAGTGTGACATTTGTATGCGCTTCAGGCAATGAATCAAGTGACGGATACATTCATCCGTCTGATATGAGCGAAGTCATCAGTGTCTGCGGGTGTGACAGCAAGGGATTCAAAAACAATTCCACGAATTACGGAACAGCAAAAGACATAACTGCTCCGGGGACCAGCGTTGTCAGTACGATCCCCGGTGATCTGTACGCAAAATATTCCGGGACATCGATGGCGGCACCTGTCGTGTCAGGAACTTGTGCAATGGTGCTCGATGCGGCTCCGGATCTCACACCGGCTCAGGTTCGCAATGTTGTCGCAGGCACGGCGGCGAACAGGCCGGATGGCGCATCCGGAGATTATTATATATCGAACGGCCTGGGTTATGGCAGGGTCGATGCAGCTGCGGCAGTAAGCGCCGCGGCAATGCCGCGGACATCCCGGGTCGACAGCATAAGCATCAAAAAAGACAGAAAAGATCCGATCATAAAAATATACAGGGAATCTCCTGATGATGGCATATACGAGGGCAGTGACAGTAAATACAAAGCAAGCGGAACAGGCCTTGAAGTCCTGTTATCTCCTGCTGTCAGCAGCGCAAAGATCACCTGGAGCAGTGATGATCCTGAAGTTGCTGCTGTTGATGAATTCGGTTATGTCCGCGGACTGACTCCCGGAAGGAGCACGGTTATCCGCGCCAGAGCAGGCGGCAAAGAGGATTCAGTAAGAGTCCAGGTGCTGCAGGGTTCTGATCCTGAGACTCTCAGTTTCGATATCAGGGACAATGATAAAACATTGTACGTTGGTGAAACTTCAGCAAGGCTTGCAAACGGACTGGTGATCGAACCGGCAAATGTGACGAACGGAGAACTGTACTGGTCCAGCTCAAACATGAGTGTTGCGGCGGTAAATGATTATGGAGAGGTAACAGCAAAAGCACCCGGCAAGGCAACTATCAGGGTGATGTCTTACAACGGAAAAAAAGCCGAATGTGAAGTGACTGTAAAACAGCCGCCGGCAAGTATCACGATAAATGAAAAAAATGACTGGCTGACAGTCGGTCAGAAATACAGATACAGCGCTGCTGTAAAAGATAAAAACGGAGAACGGCTGCCCGGAGAAAAGATCTTATGGAGCTCCGGAAATGAAGATCTCGCACAGGTCAGTGCAGATGGAACTGTCAGAGCAAAAAAGGACGGGGCTTTCTATGTTCAGGCTGCGGTGAAATGGGATTCTGAATCTGAAGAGAGCGGCATGGTGACAGGGCAGCAGAAAATCACCATAACAAAAAAGAATTACAAGGGTAAAGACTACAGCCTTAAAAAGAAAAAGATCAGGAAAAAATCTGTTGTTTTAAAGTGGAAGCAAATACCTCGCGTCACGGGATATGAGCTTAAAAGAGCTAAGAGCAAAAAAGGAAAATACAAGACGATCAGGACCCTGAAGGCAGGAAAGACTCAGTTCAGGGACAAGTCGCTGAAAAAGGGCCGAACGTATTATTACAAAGTAAGAGCAAAATATACGAAAGACGGTAAACGCAGGAAATACGGCTATTCGAATATCGTTAAAGTCAGGACG
>CADCRD010000226.1 GCA_902803725.1 uncultured Eubacteriales bacterium | reverse complement strand
TTGCGGGGATCTTTTTTCATTATTATCGTTTCGGCTGTCTGCCAATCAGATCTTAGTCCAGGTTGTACTTGTTCTTGAACTTCTCTACACGGCCGCCGCGAGTAACGTTTTTCTGCTGACCGGTAAAGAACGGATGGCACGCCGAGCAAACATCCAGTCTCATTTCAGGCTGGGTGGATCTTGTCATGAACGTGTTTCCGCATGCGCAAGTCACTTTACATTCCTGGTATTCAGGATGGATTCCTTCCTTCATGCTTTTCACCTCTTTCTTTACTGCAGCTGCCGCCTTATTGCGACAGCTAAAATAGTATATCCTACGCGAATTATCATTGCAAGGTTTTTTTGATTTTTTTGTTCTCTTGCCCATTTCACCCACAGAAGTGGCAAAAAGCTCAGGTAAAGCTATCTCATGGCGATTCTTATCACAGACTTTACCGCCACCTGCGGTTCTTCCTGATTGTCCCCAAAGAGCAGGACTTTTGCTTTTGCTGTAATGATATCGCGGACTTCATCAATATCTATGACTTTTGCAGTCATGTAAACGGTCTGACCTGGCAGTATGCGCTTATAAAATCTGACTTTTTCGATGCCTGCAAATAATGGGGTCAGTTTGCGGTAACGGTTCACTGTCATGATCATGCAGTCTACAGTCTGCGCCATTGCTTCTACAGACAGCACTCCCGGAAAAACAGGATCTCCGGGGAAATGACCTTTGAACATCTCCCATGTCTCATTTATATACAACTTGCTGACAATACTGTCCAGCGGTTCGACCTCTACTACTTCATCTACAAACAGCATTGGAGTTCTGTGCGGCAGAATCTCCATTACCTCTTCTTTGTTCAATTTCATGATGCTTCCTTCTTTCAGTTTATATGTACGCTGCAGTTCTTCTGTGTATGCATATTTCCCGCATGCGGCTATTCTGTTTTGATTTTATCACATCTCAGTGTTAGTGATAATCCGTTTTTTGATGTAATTATAACCATTATGCTCCAATTATTCTGTTGCCCGAACAGCCAAAGCGTGAGATAATAATCTCTGTAGAGACATTATTATAGAAAGCAGTTATTAACGGACAGGTAAAATGGAAAAGATCAACAAGAAAACTAACACTAAAGCAACCATTGTCGGTGCTGTGGCCGTTGCACTGATACTGATATTAGGAAATCTGTGGCTCATTTACGCCACGCAGCGTGATACGGAAAAGGCGGTAAGCACCGTCAGCCAGCTGTACCTGAATGAGCTGGCAGGTCGGAGAGAACAGGTTGTCGAGAACAATCTCAAAGGACGCATCGACGATATCCAGGTGGCAATAGATCTGATGAGCGATGAGGATCTGAACGACAAAGCTCATATGGAAGCTTATCAAAATCGAATTAAAAAAACATACCATCTGGAGCGTTTTGCATTCGTAGATCAGGATGGACTGATATATACTTCAACAGGCACACAGAAAGATATCGATAAATATCCGTTTAATTATAAAGAAATTACAAAACCCGAAATATCTATCTTAGATATAGACAGTAAAAATAAGAAAGTCATAATTGCTGTGCCGGCAAATATTAAATTCCAGGGCAATACATTCTCGAGCTGCTTCATGCAGATCGCAATGGACGAGATGCTGTCCGGCGTTTCTATGAATTCCCAGGCAAAAGGTGCAACTTACTGCAACATGTATACTCAGGACGGTATTGCGCTGACGAACAAGGTTCTGGGTGGGCTCGCAGCAGAAGACAACCTGCTCGGAGCCATGAAAAACGCCTCCTTCGATGATGGCTATTCATACAAGACTTTCTTGAATGAATTTAAAAAGGGCAAGAGCGGTCAGGTGTCTTTTACCTATAATGACATTCATGAAACATTGAAATATGTCCCTGTGAAAGGGACTGACTGGCTGCTGACATATCTTGTCCGAGAGAGCGTGATCAGCGAAAAGATCAGTTCTGTTTCCAGAGGAATGGTGATGAGGAACATATTGCAGTCTTTGCTGCTGATCGCTGCAATGGTCATTATGTTTGCTTTCATAATCAGCCAGAACCGCAAAAACACTCGTCTTATACTGGAGCAGGAAAAAACCGAAGCCGAAAACCGTATTCGTCAGCAGGATATGGAAGAGCGGCTGGCTCTCCAGGAGCAGCTTCTCGCAGAAGAACAGCAGAGAACTCAGCAGGACAAGCTTATTACAGCCATGGCTGTCGACTATCTGGGCGTCTATTATGTCGATCTGGATCATGACGATGCCATCTGCTACAGAAATGATAAACGTTTTGACTTTGAAGAACGGGCGGGCGAACATTTTGCGTTCACCCAAAGGATAGAAGAATACTGCAGCAATTATGTAGGAGAACAGTTTAAAGAAAGATTTCTCGATTTTATCAGACCTGAAAATATTCGGAGCGCTCTTGAAAATCAGCCGGTCATCAGTTATCGCTACCTTGAAACACGGGAAGGTCAGGAAACTTATGTAATGCTGAGGATCGCCAGAGTAACCCGGACAGAAGAGGCCGGCGGTCACATCGGAGCAGTGGCAGTCGTCTTTGGAGATATCGATGAAGAGATGCGTACGACCATGGCACACCAGCAGATGCTAAGCGATGCTCTGACTTCAGCCGAACAGGCCAGTAAGGCAAAAACTGCCTTCCTTTCCTCCATGAGCCATGAGATCAGAACTCCTATGAACGCCATCATCGGACTTGATAATATCGCTCTCAATGATCCCGAAACACCCGAAAAAACAAAGGAATACCTGGAAAAGATCGGTTCCTCTGCCGACTATCTGCTGAATCTTATCAATGACATTCTGGATATGTCGCGCATTGAATCGGGCCGCATGGTCCTGAAAAACGAAGAGTTTTCGTTTTCCAAGCTGCTGGAAAATATCAACACGATGTTCAGTGGCCAGGCTGCCGACAATGACCTTGAATACCATTGCCGCATCGATAGCGATATTGATGAATTCTATATCGGAGACAATGTGAAGCTGCGCCAGGTTCTCGTCAACATTTTAGGAAATGCTGTAAAATTCACTCCTGCAGGCGGCAAGATCGAACTCACTGTTAACAGAAAAGCTCGCTTCCGTGACAAGACTTCACTGACATTCAGCATATCAGATACTGGCATAGGAATGAGCGAAGAATTCCTGCCCACACTTTTTGATGCTTTCAGCCAGGAAGACTCTTCTACAACGACAAAGCATGGCAGTTCCGGCCTGGGCATGGCAATCACAAAGAACATCGTAGAGATGATGAACGGGCATATCGAAGTAGAGAGTGAAAAAGGCAAGGGTACCACCTTCTTCGTCACGATAACTTTATCCAACTCAGAGAAAAACGGCAGTGATTACGGTGAATTTGAATTCCGTCCTGCTGACATGAAAGTATTAGTTGTAGATGATGATCCGGTCGCCTGCGAACACGCCAAACTGGTGCTGGAAAAGGCCGGGATCGCATCGGAGTACGTACTGTCAGGAGCTGAAGCCGTACGACTTGCTGAGCTGCACCATACCCGCAGAGAACCCTATAATCTCATACTCGTCGACTGGAAAATGCCTGAAATGGACGGCCTTGAGACTTCCAGAAAGATTCGTGAAATATCGGGCGAAGAAACAGGCATTATAATCCTTACTGCTTATAAATGGGATGATGTCATCGAAGAAGGCACTGCAGCCGGTGTTGACAGTTTTGTATCCAAGCCTCTCTTTGCCGGAGCTGTTCTCGATGAATTCAGATCAGCTATGATGCGCAAAGGGGTCACAAATAATAATGGACTTAGAAAAGCCGATCTGACCGGGAAGAAAATTCTGATCGCTGAAGATGTTGCTGTCAATGCTGAAATAATGCAGATGGTTCTCAAAATGAGAGATGTTGAAACAGACATCGCCGAAAACGGCAAACTCGCCGTTGAGGCCTTTACTCGTCATGAACCGGGATATTATTCCGCTATCCTGATGGATATACGTATGCCCGAGATGGATGGTCTCGAAGCAACGAAGAAGATCCGCGAAATGGACAGAACAGATGCTTCTGAGATTCCCATCATAGCACTGACCGCCAACGCATTCGATGAAGATGTCCAGCACAGTCTGCAGGCAGGAATGAACGCACATCTGTCAAAGCCGGTGCAGCCTGAGATCCTGTTCGAGACGCTGGAGAGCCTGATCAAAGACTGACGGCAATAGAGCAAAAAATAAAGACAGCTCCTGTCCTTTAAGGTCAGATCCTTTTCCGGCAGGAGCTGTTTTATTGTCTTTACCGATAGTTACTTCCCGGCCATTTTATATACTGCAGCAAAATCATCCTCATACAGCATCTTTGCTGTTCCGCGTCCGCCGCCCGTTGCCTTCGCACAGCCGGCTGCCAGCTCTTTTATCTGCTCCTCCGTCGGTTCGATGCCGAGCTCCTTAAGATTCACCGGCATATCTATGCTCCTATAAAAATCTTCCAGTGCACTGATACCTGCAAGAGCGATCTTATCATCTGACTTTCCGTCCGGTTCGACGCCCATTACGTTAACTGCGAATCTTACGAATCTGTGCAGGCAGTCTTTATAAACATAGCGAGCCCAGCTGGGCCATACTGCCGCAAGACCCGCACCATGAGTCACATCGAACATTCC
>CADCRD010000225.1 GCA_902803725.1 uncultured Eubacteriales bacterium | reverse complement strand
GCCATTCCGTCATCAAGCAGCTGGCACATGGCTTTTGTCAGCCCTCCGACACCAAAGCCCATATGAATATTACGCTCTCTCATGATCTCTGCAAGGTACATCGTCGATGCGATAGATGCCCCTCCAACACCCGTCTGATAAGAGAATCCGTCCTTGAACCACGGAGTATTCACGACCACATCCGTGCAATACTGCGCCATCAGCAGCTTTCGCTGATCCGTCGTAGGCTTTGCCGCACCTGTTGCTATCTTTGACGGTATTCCTATCTCATCAACTACACAGACGTAATCTATCTTTGTCTGCGAAATATGAGCCGGAAAATTCGGATACGGCACCAGGCAGTCAGTTATAGCCACGCAATAATCCGCATGATTGCCGTCAACTATCGCATAGCTTAATACACCGCAGTCAGCCTTGCCGCCTATGCCTCTGAGATTGCCGTAATCATCTGATGTCGGCGCCCCGATAAAGGCAATATCTATGTGACTTTCGCCTGTCGTTATCGCCCTGACTCTTCCGCCGTGCGACCTCATTATAGCAAGACCCTTCAGCTTGCCTTTTGATATCGCTTCTCCGATCTTGCCCCTGACGCCTGATGACTCTATGTCAGTGATCGTTCCATCTTCGATCATCGGAACCAGCGGATCATGAGCCTTGCCCAGTGAGCTGGCGCAGATCCTTATGTTTTTCAGCCCCATGTCATGGATCTCTTTCATGACCATATTTACAATGAGGTCTCCCTCTCTGAAATGATGGTGAAATGAAACAGTCATCCCGTCATGAGCTCCGCACTTGACCAGAGCTTCTTTGATGCTCGCCACCATCTTTGATGTCTCGTTGTTCATTACAGGACGAATAGTAGGACCTGCCTTTGTAACTATCTTTCCATCCAGATAATTATTCCCCTGGAACGGTTCTTTACCGGTTATCTTCAGTATTTCTTCCGGTATTTCTCTTCCTACTGCATTTTTCATTTTAAAGGTCCCCCTTATATATTCCGGATGCTTTCGCAAGGGCGATCGTTCTCTTCGCTCCGTCATAAAATGCTATGTCGATCATCTTGCCGTCTACAGTGAACACTCCTATTCCCTGAGCCTTCTTTTCGTCGATCTCTCTGACTACCTTCTCGGCAAAGATTATATCTTTCTCCTTTGGAGTATATATCTCATGCACTACAGGGATCTGTCTGGGATTGATGATGGATTTGCCGTCAAATCCCATTGCGTGGATCGTTTCGACTTCTTTTCGGAATCCCTCCATATTGTCAAGATCTGTCCAAACTGTGTCAAAGCACTGTATTTTTGCAGCCCGGGCAGCAATTATCATATGCTGGCGCGCACCGACAAATTCGACCCCTGTTCCTGATATCGTGATCTGAAGATCTCTCGAGTAATCTCCGCCCGAAAGGGCAATTCCAAAGAGTCTTTCTGAAGAATCACATATCTGCATGGCGTTGATGACGCCTCTGGCAGATTCGATCGCAGCCATTATGAGCACGCTTCCTTCGGGTCTGCCGAATTCTTTCTCGGCCTCTTTGATCGCATGCTCGACCCTGCGCACGTCATCAGCAGTTTCCGTCTTCGGGATACGTATAGAATCACATCCTCCGGCAACCGCGCATCTGATATCCTCCTGCCACAGATCCGTATCCAGACCATTGATCCTTACTACTCGTTCCGTCTCTCTGTAGTCTATTTCCTGCAGCGCATGATACAGCGAAAATCTTGCTGCGTCTTTTTCTTTCTCTGCGACCGCATCTTCCAGATCCAGCATTATCGAATCCGGTTTGTAAACGTATGGATCTTTAATGAGGCCGGGTTTCTGGCAGTTCAGAAACATCATCGTGCGGCGTAAGCGATGTTTATTCGGATTATTCATCTTACTGCACCTCCCCAGTCAATCTTTCCTTCATGTTCACTTGCACGAAAAACGGCACCTTCGACTCTCGCCTTGATGGTGCAGTCCAGCGCGCCCTTATCGACCATTCGTATCTTTGCATTTTCAACACCAAGACGATCGAGCGTCTCAAACGTCACTTTTTTTATTTGCTTTCCATACTGACGTATGACGGCACTCTCAAGCTCCAGCTCAATGCCTTTCGTTCCCGGTTCCACAGTCACCATGCAGTCACTGCTTTCCAATGTTCCACAGACAGCTATCTTTTTTATTTCCATAACTGATCGCCTCCTTATGTTTTTCATTTATTGACATAAGATCTTAAGTTCTTTACGCATCTCACTTATGGTATATTTGTTTATAAATAATTATAACTCAGCATATCGTATGGTTCAATTTGAATTGTCGAAAAATTCAGATGAGCAAAAGAATCATTCATGATATAATCATAACTAATCAGAAAAACCAATATGTAAATAACAAATGAACAGGAGAACAGATACGAAATGAAAATAACAGCTGATAGCAGTGCATTACTCGTCATAGATATGCAGAACGGCTTTGTTGAGGAAGGTGCTGCGCTGCGCGTTCCGGCGGCAAAAGCCACGGTTCCGGCGATAGATGCTCTCGTGCAGCGCGCCAGGAAAGCAGGCGTAAAGATAATATGGGTCATCCGTGAGTATGCTGCCGACGGCAGCGATGTCGAATGGCCTCGTCGTAAAGATCTCGAAAACAGAGGTCTGCTGGGAGTGATGGCGCCGGGCACAACAGGCATCAACAGTCCTGAAATAGTCACCGGACTGGATCCAAAAGACGAAGATATAACGATAGTAAAGCCCAGGTTCAGTTCTTTTCTGAAAACTGACCTGGACAATATTCTGAAGACAGCCGGTATCGGAACCGTGATCATTACCGGAACTGCGACTCCGAACTGTATCCGTGCGACGGCATTCGACGCCATATCATATGACTATGCTGCAATAGTGGCTGAAGACTGCTGCTCATCAAAGACAGACGAAATACAGCGCACAAACATGAAAGACATGGCGAACATCGGGTGTGACATAGTCAACAGCAATGACATCCTGTTTGAATAAGCTGACAGACCAATAATATCAGTATTCAGGCCATATCGATTTTCTTGATGTCCTGAAAGTCTTTGTCCTG
>CADCRD010000224.1 GCA_902803725.1 uncultured Eubacteriales bacterium | reverse complement strand
CGTATGTCATCCGCTATTATAAGAATGGCGGAAAGGGAAAGATGAAAAAGCAGAGCATGACATATGGTGAAGCAGCCAGGCTCACTGCTAATGCTTTCAAACGAGAGCATTACACTTTCAAAGGCTGGAATACAAAGAAAAACGGCAAAGGAAAAACTTATAAGAACAAAACCAAAGTTAAGGATCTGACGAAAGAGCAGGGGGATGTCGTGAAGCTGTATGCTCAGTGGAAGGCCATCCCGAAATATACTATCAGTTATGACCTTGATGGAGGCACGCTGGACAAAAAGAACGGTACTGTTACATATAAATATGAAAAAGGAACGGTCATCAAGCTTCCGAAACCCGAGAAAAAGGGATACATATTCTCTTACTGGGAAGGTTCAAAATATGCTGCGGGAGCAAAATACAGCGTTAAGGCCGATCATACATTCAAGGCAGTGTGGAAAGCCGAAAAAGGATCAGCCGGTAATAAGAGCGGTACCAGCAGTACGAACGCCGGCAGCAGTAATAACAGCAACGGTGCAAGGAACAGATCAGCAAACACCGGTGATGACAGTAACCAGACTGTACCTGTGTTGCTGCTGATAATTTCCGCGGCGATAATGGCGATAACATTTGCCGGGCGGAAGAAAACACAATGATCTTAAGGCTCTGCCAGAGGCAGGGCTTTTTACAAATGCTGAATACAAAGGAAGGAAGAGTTTATAGAACGGGAGGCGAAATTAATATGAATTTGAAAATCGATCTTTCAACATCGGGAATAACGGGGGATGTACGTGCGCTGCTGGCTGAGGACTGTCAGGCAGCAAAAGAAAAGCTGTGGTCCGGCAGGGAGGATTTTACCGGATGGGTAAGTCTGCCTGAAAAGCTGACATGTGATCCGGCAAACGAATTGCAGGCAGAACTTGCCGATCTTAAGAAAACCGCCGAAGAGATCAGAGCTAAATGCGAACTGTTCGTTGTAACAGGCATCGGCGGATCTTACATGGGGGCGAAATGCGTGATCGACGCGATCTGCGCTCATGAAGATACGGACGGAGCGGAAGTGGTCTTTGCAGGATGCAACATGAGCGCGGCATATCATCGTGAGATCATTTCAAAAATGCGTGAAAAGGAAACTTGCCTTTGTGTTATCTCCAAATCAGGGGGAACAACTGAGCCTCTGGCGGCTTTCAGCATCCTTAAAGAAGTAATGAGCGAAAAATACGGCGATGAGGCAACTTCCCGTATCTATGCTATAACAGATAAAGAAACAGGCCGTCTGCGCGCAGAATCTGATGAGGCAGGGTACAAGACTTTTATCGTGCCTGATGACATCGGAGGAAGATATTCGGTTTTGACACCGGTCGGTTTGTTGCCGATCGCAGTCGCCGGAATAGATGTTGATGCTCTGATCGAAGGAGCAAAGGATATGGCCATCGACCCCGGCTGGAAAGAGGACGCGGCTTCTTATGCAGTGACGAGGGTCGCCCTCTCACGCAGTGGGAAATGGATCGAGATCTTTGAATATTTTCACCCTGAACTGGAATTCTTTGCAGAATGGCTCAAGCAACTCTTTGGTGAGAGTGAGGGCAAAGAAGGAAAAGGCATATTCCCGGCTTCCCTGATGTTCTCGCGTGATCTGCATTCCATGGGGCAGTTTATCCAGCAGGGCAAGCAGATGTTCTTTGAAACTATGATCATCATCGAAGACCGCGGTGAAGACATTTTGATCCCCGAATCTGCAGGCGCTCCGCTGGCGGGCAAGAGCCTGGAACAGATCAATGGATGCGCGATCAAAGGTGTGGCAGCCGCGCACACGAAGGCCGGTGTCCCGGTTATAAAGATATATCTGCCGAAGATGGATGCTTACAATATGGGACAACTGATATATTTCTTTGAGATGACCTGCGGCATAGCAGCTTATATCAGCGGAGTCAATCCGTTCGATCAGCCGGGCGTAGAGGCATATAAAGCCGAGATGCGTGCCGAGATCGAGAAGCTGTAAAACCAAAGCTCGTATTCCGGCAAAGGTGATCATCAGTCAGGTAACGCAAGCAGCGGCTTTTCTTGACATTGCAAGTACGTAATGTTATCATATCAATGCTTGCTTATCGGTTTAATGCTATAAAGCGATAATGTGAGCGGGCGGTTGTGCGCCGGTCAGACAAATGCACATAATAAAGACCAATATGAGAGTAAAGAAAATACGAGAACAGAAAAGGAGATATGAAAACATGAAAAAGAAACTGCTCTTACTGCTCGCTGCACTGACAGTCATTGCAACAGCATT
>CADCRD010000223.1 GCA_902803725.1 uncultured Eubacteriales bacterium | reverse complement strand
GCGCGGAGACCAGTCGCCACCCTACACTGTATAATCCGCTTACCTGCGAATTGGGGGGTGATTTGAAATAGAATTTACAGTTTGGAAGCTTTTCCTGTATCTCATATCTTTGATTTTTATCTTTGAGCTTCATCTTGTGCATGCCCATTGCATAGACCTGTTCAAGCTTTTCTAACCCGTATAAAGGTGACAGATCTTTGATTTTACTGCAACTGCTGAAATTCAGAAATCGTAAATTTTTGCAATTTGCAAGTGGTTCCAGACCTGTTAATTTATAACACTTCACGATTTCAAGCAACTGGAGCTCTGTAGCGCCGGAAAGGGCATCGAGTGTAGTCATTTGGACTTCATCAATGAGAAGTACGCGTATATGCTTCCAGTAAGCAAGAAAGCTTATGTCAGAAAGGCTGCGGTTGTGACCAAGATCTGCAAAAACCACTTCTGTGCAATACTTAAGGTTCTGCACGCCTCCATTGTTGCGCAGTTTTATATAACTGCCGGAGCGTATAATTGTAACATCAGTCAGAGCACTGTAGTATTTTTGCCAATGAACACGCCAGACGATTTTTTTATCAGGAAAATCATCACGGAGTGATGCCATAACCTCGTTATCGACACCGCAGTCGTCCAAAACAAGCCTTTCACATTTATTCAATAGAGGAAGAACTTGCCTGAAAAGATCAATGCCTTCATTTCCGATTTTTACTTTTTTATAAATGATTTCACTGTCAGAAGTAGAGATTTTCTTACCAAATAACTCAAAAACACAGTTTATTTCAGCTGTAGGCGCAGCCGAATGAAGAGCTAGAATGCTGCTCAAAGAAAGATGTGTTTTGCCATCGGAGTCTGTCAGTTCAATTGATTCGATATTTGGCAGGCGTCTTAAAAGCTCTGCATATTGCTCTGATTCTATGTCTTCCGCAAATGACAGATTAATGGATTTCAGCTGATTTGAATACTCTTTGCCGTTGAGCATAATCGTGTAAGATAGACCATTTTCTGGAAGCAGTTCAGATATTAAAGCCAGTTGATCCACATCCAGAGAAGTGTGATTCAAAGTAAGTCTCTGTACAGATGAGGCGCGCAGAAACTCAATGAGACGGTCAAATGAATACTCTCCAGGCTTAAGCACAATTCTATTGTCAGAGGAAGAAAGTATTTTACCGTTGCCTATGTCATAAGAAAAGACAATATTCAGATCAGGATATTTTTCGCGGATTTCAGTTATTTCAGCACTGTTCAAAGAAGTATTGGGAAGACTGAGCTGCTTCAGATCAGGCAGATAACGGAGGTTTTCGAGAAGTATGGTATAGATATAATCCTCAGGTTCAAGTTCCAGCTTGATTGTGGATGAATCAGCACGAAAACCTCCCAGGTCAACATCATAGCATACATTGACTTCAGGGTGTTCATTTATATATTTTTCTATTTCCGGATAACAGGTGCTGCCGCTCAGGTCAAGACTTACACCTGAACCATACTGCTCCAGCGACAAAATACTTGAAGCATCTACGGTAGCCGACACTTCCGCTGAAATCGATTTTTCAGTTTTAGCAGTGTTAGCGCTTAAGAAAACTATAATAGGGATAAGGAAAACTGCTGTTATTAATACTGTTGCTTTAGCTTTTCCAAAGCTTTTTAAGCGGCCTGATAATGATTTGAGTATTATTGTGATTCGCTCTTTTATCCGTGAGAAAGATAGTTTATCCTTTTTCATAACAACCTCTATGGGTTAATGAAACAAATTGTTTCATTTTAAAACACATAAAAATCAACGTTCGCTTAAATATTTGCCTAATGAATAATAACCTATTCATTTCTGAAAATCAATAATTGCAGAATTGCTCAGGCAATATGAAATAGTATTGTTTTCCGATACAATCATACTATTCTTATTTTGACGGTAACGTTGAAGAAAGGGAGAATCAGCGTAACAGTTTTTTAAACATAAATAGAGGCTTGATATAATATGAAATCGGATGACTTATGGATGTCGTAAATTTTTATGTTTAAATGACAGGATAAAAGTATTATACTGTCTCACATAGAAGTAATCATTGAATGAGAATGAGACATGAATGATCAAAAGCATTTATCAGCACATCTTTCAAAAAAAAATAATGGTGGTTCTGGGAAGAGAATAATCGGGAGTATTCTTATAGAAATCTTTCTAACAGGCTTTTTCCTTTGCATCTTCGCATTGTTTCATCATGTTATCCCCATGATGCGGCCTAAAGTGTCGGAAGCTGTAACTCCGGTGCAGGTGACAGATGTTCAGGCAGCTCCGGCTCAGTCTGTTCCGGATTCAGAGGGGAATGCAGATGTTAACCAACCTGAAGAAGAACTGAGCAGTGAGAATCCGGAGGAAAAAGTTGAAGAAGCTCCGGTGATACAATGGAGTGAATTGTTTGCTGAGTACTTTACGGAAGAGATCGTTACAACTGAGACTACATACACAAGCCCAAATGTTTCAGTCACAGTTCAGGCTACCATAGGTAAACTTGATGGGCGGCCGCAGCGTTTGTATGTGGCAGATATCTATATTTCGGATATAAACTGCTTTCGTACTGCAGCAGCGTATAACGGGTTTACGGTATACTCAGCTGAAGAACCGAACAAATTGGACAAAAAGTATGATGCCATCGTGATGATAAACGGTGATTACTGCAATGTACAGAGACAAGGCCTGCTTGTACGGAACGGTTACTTATACTTTTCAGATCCTACGCCAGCAGATATATGCGTCTTGTATTATGACGGGGTTATGGAGACACATGTTGCCGGAACATATGATACCGATGAGATACTGGCACGTTCCCCTTATCAGATCTGGCGTTTCGGACCGGCACTTTTGGATGAGAACGGCAGGGCAAGAGAGGAATTTGAAGATACAAGGGTACTGCAGGCTTTCCATCCCCGCACTGGCCTGGGTTACTATGAACCTGGTCATTACTGCTTTGTTGTTGTGGAGGGAAGATATAATGATACTGCAGGGATGGATATGAAGCTGTTTGCAAAGCTGTTTGAAAGTCTGGGTTGCACCGCGGCATATAATATGGACGGAGGAGCTTCTTCGGTTATGACTTTCAACGACAGAGCAATAACACGGCAGAGCAGTCAGCGGGGATTGGGTGATATTATTTATATATGCGAGCCTGATGTGGAATTCCCGCCAAACAATTGATATGGCTCTCCAGAAAAGAGGAAATATAAATGGGTATATTTAAAAGGATAATTACTCACATATCGATTGCTCTGTGTTTGGGATTGGTAGTTATAACTGTTTTGGACGGGTTCAATCCCATGATGTCGTTTCTCACAAGCAAGCCTTCAAAACTGTATATTTATGCGACATGTGCTTTTTGTGTAATCAACGGTGTTATAACACTGATCATGCTGCTTACATCTTCTGACTGTAAAAAGCAGTAAAGACGCAAACATTCTGAAAAAGAGACCGGGACACTTTTACAGTGACCCGGCCTCTTTTCATGCTGTATAAATATTTTGAAAAGCAAAGCAGTTTAGAGCCATTTTTTCTTTTTGAACCAAAGAATGCAGCCTATTACTATCGAGATACATACGGCTATAACGATGGGATAGCTTATTCTTGATTCAAGTGACGGCATGTACTTGAAATTCATGCCGTACCAGCCTGTTATCAAAGTAAGTGGGGTGAATATGGTTGTGATCACAGTGAGCAGGGTCATTATCCTGTTTTGTTTCTCATCGATCCGTGTCTGTATCAGTTCCCTGAGCTGAACTGTGTAGTCACGAAGATTCGAAACAGTATCGCGGAGCCGTTCTACACGCTGTGTGAAAAGTCTGAAATAACGTATGTTGTCATCTTCAAAGAATCCGTTTTCATTT
>CADCRD010000222.1 GCA_902803725.1 uncultured Eubacteriales bacterium | reverse complement strand
TTATGATATCGGTTACGGCGGACTCGACCATGTTATAGCAAGCGGCAGGGATATCAACATTCTTGTTCTCGATACAGAGGTTTACTCCAATACAGGAGGTCAGTCTTCCAAGGCCACACCGACAGGTGCTATCGCAAAATTCGCTGCAGGCGGAAAAGAGACAAAGAAAAAAGACCTTGGAATGATGGCCATGAGTTACGGTTATGTATATGTTGCTCAGGTAGCGATGGGTGCTGATCAGAATCAGACACTAAAGGCATTTCGCGAAGCTGAGGCTTATCCGGGTCCATCCATCATAATCTGTTATTGTCCGTGCATAGAGCATGGCATCAAAGCAGGCATGACATACAGTCAGATACATCAGAAAGAAGCTGTTGACTGTGGATACTGGAATCTGTACAGATATAATCCGCTGCTGGCAAAAGAAGGCAGCAATCCGTTTATCCTTGATTCAAAAGAGCCTTCTGCGAACCTCAGAGAATTCCTGATGAGTGAGAACAGATACACTGCCCTCAAGCTTATCGATGAGGAAAGGGCAGAGCAGTTTTACAAGAAGGCTCAGAAAGACTGCACAGAGCGCTATGAAAAATACAAGGCGCTGGCAAAGGGCTGATATCAAGCTGATCGGATATGCAGAGGACTTAAAAAATCCTGACTTACCAGAAATGATTTTGAAAACCGGGCGGACAGCTGCCCGGTTTTTTATATCTTCATGCAGGAAGATAATACTGAATTTTTGACTGATGGCAGCAGATAGATGAAGAACATTATAAAAATGTAGTGAAAACTGTATAAAAGTATTGTAAAATCAAAACGATGCAATTGATGCATAAGATAATATGAACATGATCAAAAACCAATAATCAAATAAACAGTACTAAGAAAAACATAATGGTTATCAGGAGGGAAAAATGCTGAAAGAAATAACAGATAAGATCAGTATTAATGCACACAGCAGCATCAGGATAGATGGTGAACCGGTCATTTATATTGATCCGTTTATGATCGAAGAAGCGGCAAATGATGCGGATGTGATATTCATCACTCATGATCATCATGATCACTTTTCTCCGGAGGATATTGCAAAGGTGCGCAAAGACGATACAGTTTTCGTTGTGCCCGAGAGCTGTGTTAAGAGCGCGAAAGATGCAGGTATCAGCGGAGAAAATCTTAAAACGATGAGAGAAGGTGATGTTCTTGAAGTTCGGGGCATCTCTGTTCTAGCTGTGGCTGCTTATAATCTGAGAAAACAGTTCCATCCGAAAAGGAACGGATGGTTGGGTTATGTTCTCACGATAGATGATGTGAGGGTCTATATCGCCGGTGATACTGATGTTACACCCGAAGCAAAAAAGGTCAGCTGTGATATTGCGATGGTCCCGGTCGGAGGAACGTATACAACAGATCCGGCCGAGGCGGCTGCTCTGGTCAATGAGATAAAACCTGAAACAGCCATTCCTACTCATTATGGCTCGATCGTAGGTGATTTAAATGATGACAGCAGATTCATGGAAAAGGTAGATCCTGATATCTGGGTTGCACTCAAGCTGTAACAGATATAAGCGGACCGCATATTTTCTGGCTCGAAAAGCATGCAACAGTTTGCTCTTTAATTTAAGATTTGATATAATACATTATTGCGTGTTCTGACTCATATAATAATGATTTTCAGAATACCATGTGATAATGTAAGGAGTATCCGGAGCAGACATATATGCAGAGTATGGACAGAAAGAAAAAAATATTCTGGTCATTTTTTGCGGTCATTCTTGCCGCTTTGAGCATATGGGCAGTCGTTTCACAAAGTAAAGAATTGTCACTGACTCAGATGATAGAAATGATCAGAAAATCAGAACCGGCCTGGTTCATTTGCGGTATACTATGTATGTTCGGCTTTATTTACTTTGAAGGAGCTGCAATACTGTCCATAATAAAGAGTATAGGTTATCCCAGAGGGCAGAGAGAAGGGCTTATCTACAGTGCTTCGGATATATATTTTTCGGCAATAACGCCTTCTGCCACAGGAGGCCAGCCTGCAAGTGCCTTTTTTATGGTGAGAGACGGTATACCGGTTGTCAAAGTCACAGCCGTTCTGATCGTAAATCTTGTTATGTACACGCTGGCTATTCTTACGATCGGTGTAGTTTGCATACTTGCAAAGCCCAGATTGTTTTATGGCTTTTCAACATTGTCAAAAATACTGATAGTATTTGGGTTTATTGCACTTTCC
>CADCRD010000221.1 GCA_902803725.1 uncultured Eubacteriales bacterium | reverse complement strand
GGGTCAGTGATCCTGACTTTGACATAAGCTGTTTCGTCCATATATTTTCCTTCGATCTTAACCAGCTTTTTCGTTGTGTTGTCAGATACTGATCCTTCATTTTCAGCAGCAAAGGAAATGCCGCTGAAGGCCGTGATGATCATAAAGAATATGGTTAATCTGAAAAATGTTCTCTTAGTCATAATAACCGTCTTTAGTTCTATAAAATAAGCAATAGTTAAATATTAATTATAATTGGTCTTTAACACATACCCGCCATTAACAACACTGTGTCAAATGTAATACATGTCTATGATACAAATGTTTTCTTAAAAAAACATTAAACTATACTAAAATAGACCGATATGCCTATTATACTCTCCGCATGACATTATTGCAAACGGATCACAACAGCGATCTTACCGCAGCAACAATATCTTCAGCTGTCATGTGATATTTTTTCTTCAGTTCCTCCGGCTTTCCGGACTCGCCGAATGTATCATTCTGACCTACCATGGCCATCTTCACAGGGCAATTCCTGGCCGTTACTTCGGCAACCGCGCTGCCGAGTCCGCCGATAACAGAATGTTCCTCTGCCGTAACAATTGCTCCGGTTTCCCGGGCAGCTTTGATGATCAGTTCTTCATCGATCGGCTTGATAGTATGGATATCTATGATCCTGGTACTGATGCCTTCTGCAGCAAGAATATCAGCTGCCATGACAGCTTCGTTTACCATAATACCTGTTGCGACAACAGTTATGTCTTTTCCTTCTCTGATAACGTTGCCTTTGCCCAGTTTCAGGTCTGCATCAGCATCATAAATGAACGGTACAGCTGCTCTGCCCAGTCTGACATAGGCCGGACCGTCCATAGCGATGACCTGTTTTAAAAGAATTTCCGCAGATGCTCCGTCTGAAGGATTGACTATGGTCATACCGGGGATAGTTCTCATCAGGGCAATATCTTCAAAAGTCTGATGGCTGGCGCCGTCTTCACCGACAGTAATCCCGGCATGAGTTGCGCAGATCTTTACATTCGCACCCGTATATCCAATTGAATTACGGATTATTTCAAAAGCTCTTCCTGCAGCAAACATTGCAAAGGTACTTGCGCATACTATTTTACCGGAAATAGCCAGTCCTGCCGCAGCACCGTACAGATCCTGCTCTGCGATACCCATATTAAAGAACCGTTCCGGATATGCTTTTCTGAATTCACCTGATTTCGTAGAACCTGAAAGATCAGCATCCATTACGATCAGATTGTCATATATGCCGCCAAGTTCAACAAGTGTTTTTCCATAAGCTTCTCTGGTCGCCATCTTATCTGCCATTACAGTTCACCTCCAAGTTCATTCACAGCCAGTTCATACTGTTCATCATCAGGAGCCTTTCCATGCCATCCTGCCTGATCTTCCATATATGAAACGCCTTTGCCTTTTGTTGTCTTTGCGATCACAACTGTCGGAACGCCGCTGACAGTCTTTGCCTCGTTTAAGGCATTTATCACTGATTCGATATCATTCCCGTCGCATTCGATCACATTCCAGCCGAAACCTCTGAATTTCTCACCTATCGGGGCAACACTCATGACATCCTCGTTTCTCCCGTCTATCTGAAGACCATTCCAGTCAATGATAGCCGTAATATTGTCGAGTTTATAGTGAACTGCAGCCATCGCTGCTTCCCAGATCATGCCTTCCTGTATCTCTCCGTCACCGTGCAGGGTATATATCCTGCCGGGATCTGAGTCAAGTCTGTTCGCCAGAGCCATACCTACTGCGACAGACAGTCCCTGCCCCAGGGATCCTGTAGACATTTCAATTCCCGGAACATAATGCATGTTAGGGTGACCCTGCAGACTGCTGCCGAGTTTTCTGAGTGTGAGAAGCTCCTCTTTCGGGAAAAAACCTCTCTCTGCCAGTGCAGCATACTGTGCAGGATTCGCATGACCCTTTGAGAGAATGAATTTATCTCTTCCCTTCATTTCCGGATTTTTCGGGTCAATATTCATAACTTCGAAATACAATGCTGTAACGATCTCTGCTGCGGAAAGTGAACCACCCGGATGTCCCGAACCCGCAGCATGAACAGATTTTATGATATCGATCCTGATATCATTTGCCACTTTTTTAAGTTCGCTAATTTCCATCATGCCCTCCATTTTAATCAATAACATCCATAAAAGCAGCTGGAACAGCACCTGCAATATCCATCGCAGTCATGCTGATCTCACCTGTATATCTCCTGCAAATATCCGCTGCTCTGCCGTGAAGAAATACACCGCATACAGCAGCATCCTCTGCACTCATCCCCTGGGCTGCAAGCGCGGCGATCATGCCTGTGAGCACATCGCCCGAACCGCCTGTTGCCATGCCGGGGTTCCCTGTCGTATTAATATAAACCTTGCCGTTCTTTCCGGCGATCAAAGTTTCTTTTCCTTTAAGCACTGCCACGCTGCCTGTCATCTCATGCAACTTAAGCACAGCTCCTGTTCTGTCAGCTTTCACATCCCTGCTCTCTTTTCCCAGCAGCCTTGCCATTTCACCTTCATGCGGTGTCATAACTGTATCGCCTGTTCTTTTCTTAACAGCTGCCATCATATCGGGAGCACTTGCCAGAACGTTCAGCGCCTGTGCATCTATCACCATCGGCCGGGTAAATCCGTTAATAAAGTCTCCGAGCCTTCTTTCGCCGGTCTTTGTCATGAGACCCGGCCCGATGGCCAGTGCGCTGAATTTCTGCATTACAACATTATTATCTATATCAATGCACATTGCCTGAGG
>CADCRD010000220.1 GCA_902803725.1 uncultured Eubacteriales bacterium | reverse complement strand
TAACCCTATGCACTTTTAATTTTTCATTTATAATGCGGGCATGTCATAGATCAGAACTTTACGAGCTCTCCGAGAATATTGAACACATCCTGCATCATGACCTGGAACCTCATCTCGCACTGAAGATACTCTGCAGCAAGAGGATCAGCCGCAACGATCTGATAAAGATCCTGGACCGACTGCTGCATCTCCTGAGTCAGTTCTTCACCCATGACAGCTTTTGTCTGCACCTCCAGCTGCTTTTTATGAAAATCATCCAGCATTCCTTTGAGCTGCTCATTCGCTTCGACCTTGTCTTTAGCAGCCTTGTACTGTTTGTATTCTTCTGATTCCTTTATAGCTCTTTCCAGAGCATGAGCCTGTTCATAAACATTCATTTTAAATGATTCTCCTTTCAAATATATCCTTAACGATCATCTGTTTTATATACTCAAGCCGATCAAACGAACTGCCTTTCAATATCAGATTTCATCAGACTTCCATGAATATCGGCAGTATCACAGGATTCCTGCCTGTCTTGTTATATATGAACCTTCTGAGATCGTCACGCACGGCGCTCTTAAGAGTGTTCCAGTCACGGGTATTGAAGTGTATGCACTTGTCCAGAGCCTTTACAGCCACCTCGCGCGCCTGATCCATCAGATCCTCGTTCTCGCGCACATAAACGAATCCTCGCGATATGAGATCCGGACCGGCTACTATCTCTCCTGTCGCCTGATCGATGCTGGCAACTACGATTATCAGACCTGATTCGCTGAGCAAGTGACGGTCACGCATTACTATGCTGCCCACATCTCCTACTCCCAGTCCGTCTACCATGACAGCACCGGCCTGAACGATGCCGTGCAGCTGTTTAGCCTGACGTTTGTTCAGTTCCAGACAGTCTCCGTTTTCCAGGAGAAATATATTCTTCTCCTTGATCCCAAGTTCTTCCGCCAGATCCGCATGAGCCTTTAGATGCCTGAACTCACCATGCACCGGCATGAAAAATTTCGGTTTGATGAGAGACAATGCCAGCTTTAGTTCCTCCTGACAGGCGTGACCTGAAACATGAGTCTCAGCGATATCGGAGTATATGACTTCAGCACCCTTTTCAAACAGCAGGTTCACAACGTTGCTTACCAGCTTTTCATTTCCGGGTATTGGCGTCGATGACAGGATTATCTGATCGCCCGGCTTTATTTTTATCGCTTTGTGATCGGAAGTGGCCATACGAGAAAGAGCGCTCATCGGCTCGCCCTGGCTGCCTGTTGTAATTATGACCAGCTGTTTATCCGGGATATTCTTCGTCTGATTGATATCAACGAGGATCCCTTTCGGGATCTTAAGATATCCGAGTTCCTCCGCAAGACCAACGACATTGATCATACTGCGTCCTGATACTGCGACCTTACGTCTGTTCTGCTTTGCCAGATCGATGATCTTCTGTATCCTGTGCACATTGGATGAGAATGTTGCGACTATCATCCTTTTTTTGGAACGGGCGAATATCGCCTCGAGCGTTTCACCGACCTTTCTCTCAGATCTCGTATATCCTGGTCTTGTAGCGTTGGTCGAATCGCTCATCATCAGAAGAACGCCCTTCTGACCGATCTCAGCAAACTTCGCGAGATCTATAGGTTCACCGTCTACCGGAGTATAGTCTATCTTGAAATCCCCTGTATGGAATACCTTTCCGACCGGAGTATCTATGCATAGACAGATCGCGTCAGCTATGGAATGCGTCGTTCTTATCGCTTCGACCTTGAAACATCCCAGCTTTATCGTGTCGCCCGCATGTATCTTGTTCAATCTGCCTTTTAGGCCACGCTCTTCGAGCTTGTTTCTTATCAATCCCAGAGGAAAAGGTGTTCCGTAGATCGGAACATTCAGTTTTTCGACGAGATACGGCACAGCCCCTATGTGATCTTCATGACCGTGAGTAATGACTATACCTTTTATCTTTCTTGAATTCTCCATCAGATAGGTAAAGTCGGGAATGACGACATCTATTCCGTACATTTCGTCATCCGGGAAGGACATGCCGCAGTCTATTATGACCATCTCGCCGCCATATTCAAGAGCAGTCATGTTTTTACCGATCTCATGAAGACCACCCAGAGGAATGACTTTCAGCGAATGTCCTCCGTTATTCTTTTTTCTGTTGTTCATGTTTTGTTTTCCGTCCTTTTCTGTTTATTTTTTGTAAGGAACGGCAGCAGCAGAAAGTGTTCAGCCGATTTCCGCCCCGCAAGATCTTTCTTGTGGATCGGCATTCAGAACACTTACCTGCAATAATGAATCGCGTCCGGCGATCGCCGAAAAAACGGCTGCCGGATAATCTCTGAAAAAGTATCAGTGACCGCCTTACCGGCAAATCACTGATACTCATTGATTTTAGCTTATTTGGCAACGATATTTACGAGTTTTCCCGGTACACATAT
>CADCRD010000219.1 GCA_902803725.1 uncultured Eubacteriales bacterium | reverse complement strand
TCTTTGAATTTTTTCTTCAGAGATTTCAGTTCCATATCTTTGCAGCTCTTTGACGGACGCATGAGAGCTGCGGACCAGATGAGGCCTGTAAGTTCATCGGCTGCGAAGAGTATTTTTTCCATTTCATGGGTCGGTTCCACATCGCTGCAGATACCATAACCATGAGAACATATGGCGTGGACCATTTCTTCAGGAGCGTTGATCTCAGCCAGCAGTTCGGGAGCTTTTTTGCAGTGTTCCTCCGGCCAGCATTCAAAATCTATATCGTGCAGCAGTCCGCACATAGCCCAGAAATCAGCCTCATCACCATAGCCCTGCTCTTCGGCATAATAGCGCATTACACCCTCAACAGTCAGCGCATGTCTTACATGGAATTCTTCTTTGTTATATTTTTTCAGCAGCTCTAAAGCCTGTTCTCTTGTCGGCATATCCATTATGCTTCTCCTTTCTTTCTCAACATTTATTATTTATATGTACTCGCAGTATCATTGGCCGGACCGGCGGCAGACTGGACATCCCCGGTATTTGAGGTGTCAGCAGTATGAGACGATCTTTTTTCATATTTTAATACAAAGTAATTATGGATACAATCAAAACGTCTGCTGATAAAGACATCGGCTGATACGATCAGACATATAAGGTGTCATTGATGTTTTCTTTCGGGCAATTGTGCCAGGATGATGGCGGCAAACATGATGATGCAGCCTGTCAGCTCGCGTCCGGAAAGTACTTCGCCCAGTACGACGGCGCCGGCCAGCGCGGCGAAAACAGATTCCAGAGACAGCAGCAGAGATGCCACTGCAGGCTCAGTGTATTTCTGAGCAACTATCTGCATAGTGTAGGCCACACCGCAGGACATGACGCCTGCATAAAAGATCGGAAAAGCGCATTCGTACAGCGAGTTCCAGTTGATGGTTTCAAATATCGCCATACACGGGACAGAGATGATCCCGGTGATCAAAAGCTGAATTGCAGACAGAGCCACTGGATTTGTCCTGGGTGAAAAATGATCTATGACGAGAATGTGTATCGAAAAGAAAAATGCGCATGCGAGAATCAGCAGATCCCCTTTGTTGATGGTCAGCCCTTCTTTTATTGTAAGCAGATACAGCCCGGCCATAGCAAGAGCAACACAGAATACAATAACAGGCCGCACTCTTTTTCCGAGAAACAGTCCGAGGATCGGGACGATCACAATATAAAGCGCGGTGATAAATCCTGCCTTGCCCGAAGTGGTATATACCATGCCTGCCTGCTGCAGGGTGCTGGCCGTGAACATCAAAAGGCCGCAGCAAAGTCCGCCTTTGAGCAGGTTTTTTCTGGAGGAGGAGTTTACCAGTGCATCAGGTGAATCAGGATCGGACGCCTTCGCTCTGCTGCGAATGAGCAGTATCACCGGGATCAAAACAGCGGCACCGATAAAGCTCCGGATGCCGTTGAAGGTAAAAGGTCCGATGAACTCCATACCCTTGCGCTGGGCTACGAAGGCAGTTCCCCATATGAAAGCTGTCATCAGCAGCATGATAAAGCCTTTTGTTTTTGTTTTCATAAAAATCTCCGTTTCTGTCTCGTCAGAAACGGAGTTTATCACTTTAAAATGGCACAGTCAATGGTGTCATTGCTGCTTTTGGCTATGTCATAGTCTCCAGTCTGTAAGAAGATAGTTGATTTCGTGAAGACGAACGATCGTATACATCTGTAAGCGAAAGTCCATTATGCTCTCGGGCTGCAACAGTTCCTGAGCTTTTTTTATCCTGTACCGTATCGTATTCGGATGCTGGAATGATGCCTCGGCGGCAGCATTGATATCACCGTTGCAGTGTATGTAATCCTTGATGGTATCAAATAGATGTGAATCATGCTTTTCGTCGTAGCTGTTGATCGTGTTCAGCAGATTTTCGTAATAATTTTTCATCCAGTAATCGCTGCGAAGAGGACACAGCACCCTGGTGAATCCAATATCGCGGTAATCTTTGAATGATTCATGATTTATTTTGGCGTCAGTTGCGGCATATATGGCTTGTTTGGCTGCC
>CADCRD010000218.1 GCA_902803725.1 uncultured Eubacteriales bacterium | reverse complement strand
TCAGCTGCATGGCGCGCCGGTGGTACAATAGCCATTTTCGTTCACTATGGTCTGATGCTCATTACGCCTTCGATGTTCCTGCTGCTGGCATTTGTGATCTGCTGCGTGTTTTCTTATGCGCTGGGTTCATGCTTTGGTGTAGCCGGGACTATCGGCATCATACTGGTCGCGATCGCAAGGGCAGGAGATGTAAGCATTTTGATGACGGCGGGAGCTGTTCTTTCCGGGGGGTACTTTGGTGATCGCTGTTCACCGGTATCAGCCAGTGCTTCGCTTACAGCGTTCGTCACAAAGACAGATCTGAATACAAATGTTAAGCTGATGGTAAAAACAATGATCGTGCCGGTCGCAATAACGAGCATCATGTATGCAGTTCTTTCGATAACGCATCCGTTAAAGGAGATCGATCCCTCGATCAGCAAATTGATTGACTCTGGATTCAAACTGTCACCTGTCATGCTGATCCCTGTGGCAGTAATGGTGATCCTGCCGCTATTCAAAATAAATCTAAAGATCACTGCTTTGATCAGCATCGTGATATCGGCTGTAGTGGCAAGTGTCTGTCAGGGAGTCGATCCGGTTGAATTTTCAAAAGCTCTGATATTGGGATATGATCCGCAAAATGCTGCTATGGCAAAGATCTTAGCAGGCGGCGGTATGATATCGATGGCTAATATAAGTGGAGTTGTATTCATTTCATGTGCTTATTCACAGATAATAAAAGAAACGGGCATGTTCGGTGATGTCATAAAGATGATGAGTCACGGGTGCCGCAGGGTAGGAAGAGTGTACATGACTTTCATTACCGGAACTTTTTTCTCGGGGCTCTTCTGCAGTGGGAGCGCTGCCATCATCATGAGCAGTATGCTGTTGGATGATGCTTATGAAGAAACGGGCGGAGACAGGCAGGAACTCGCGATAGATATAGAAAACACAGCTGAGCTGACGGCTACATGGGTCCCGTGGAGCACGGCATGTATGGCGGCTTTCTCAGCAATGTCTATCCCCAGCACAGCCCTGATATATTCGTTTTTCGTATTCGTACTGCCGGTATATTATATGCTTACAAAGACTTTTGCCAGAAGAAAGACAAGGTGGTATAATGAGCCGGTGCAAATAGCATAAGAACTTACAGGCAGTATGTAATTGCGGAGAAACAGAAAATGGATACAGAAGAAAGAAATGAAATAATCGAGGATATTGAGAACATATTGGTACTTCACGGCATAGCACCGGGATCTATCGATTTTGAAAAATGGTCAGACGAAGATCTTGAAGAGTTTGAAATAGAAGAATTCATGAGAAACCGCAGATAAGCAGAAAAAACAGAAAATCCGGCACGAACCGGATCTTCTGCAAAGTGTGTGTGTATTCAATAAAAGAAGGAAAGTTTCGTATGGTCAAACCATACATTTAACTTGTTATTTAGTATACTAAAGAAATGTGAAGATTGTGTGAAGATTGTGTTTTTTATGATCAGCATATCTTTCTTACCATCAGAGCACCTGCGAACTGGTCATCATTGACCATATGCTGCTATTATCATCTGCAGCATCATATACGATCTCTCCCGCAATGACGGTCATGTCAGCATCGGGCATTTCACCTCTTATCAGTGGCTTCAGCAACGGATCATCCTCAAATACAGTAAAGTCAGCATATTTTTCCTCGCTGACAGATCCCAGCAGATGAGACAGTCCCAGCTTTTCGGCAGCAAGTACTGTTCTGATGCGGATCTTATCCTCCACAGTTCCGGCTGCGGGCAGCAGTTCGTATTCAAAATGGGTATCGCTTTCCATGAGGATACCGTCATGCGACAGCATGATTTCTGTCTTACCGCCTGCTTTTTCGCGGAATGCACGTATCGCACTGCGGCACAGGTCAGTGTCCTCAGGAGATTCAGCATCCAGCATAACAGTTGCTCCACGCGATGCGGCAGTTTTCATCATATCCGTGAGATACTCTCCGGAAAGGTTTCCGTCATGGATGTGAGCGCTGACTATGCCGCCCATTATCATTCCGTTCAGTTCCTGATAATTCGTCTTGTGATTTTTGAGTTGCATATCAATATATTGAGAGTTGACTTCACTGCAGATGTAAATGCCGTTTATGAATCTCAGTTTAGCATTGCTTTCAGTAATGAGATTCATCTGCAGCTCTTCAAAAACACCGGTGAGATAAGAGCCTGCGCTGCCTTCGAAAACAGTTGTAAATCCTTCACGGCAATAACCCTGCAGTACTTCGAAAGAGCTGCTCTCGAACTTCATCGGGTCAACAGGTGCCAGAGCTGAGAGCATGAACGGTAATGTCAGTATTTCAGTGCCGCTTTCTTCAGCAGCAGCGGAAGCTATATCAAACGCAGCTGTATTGAACCAGCCGGTGAGGCCATCTTCACTGAGCAGCAGTATGGGCGTACCATCACATATTTCATCTAGAAGATGCTGCCTTTCAATAAGCTCCATATCCTTTAAGATCTCAGCATCAAAGCCATAGCCGAATATGACATCGGGGATCTCAAAGTATTCTTCATTTCCGAACAGTTCATCTTCGTTCGTTTCATCGGATCTAAACATGCCGCCGCCGTCGGTATGGCCAAAACTTCTGAACAGCGCTTCTTCGGTGTCGTCAGTGGTATCATTGAAATGGTCGTTTATATATTCAGCAAGCTCAGCGAGTATCTCATCAATGTTCTCTCTCTCGTTGATCACAAAGCAAACATCCTCATCGATCGCGTCAAGGACAGGCGCTGCATCTGTCTCGATAAAGCCGGGGAACATATGCATTCCTTCAAGATCGAAGATCTCTGTATCATCCCCTATTATGTCCCGCATATCTTCATCGGTACCGACCCTGAGGATCATGCCGCCTTTGCATGCAACGGCATCAGCCAGGGGCATTGAGTCGTCCATAGTATGGATGGTCCCGCCTGTATAAATTATATCAGCGAAGTCATCCTTGCCGGAGAAAAATCCAAAAGCCATAGTTAACCTCCTGTTATTGCGATTATACTGATAATAACGATAACAGAAAAAGAAAGGGCAGGCAAGGCGTCACTTTCTGAACACATTATTTGACTAAAAAGAATCTTTCGAGTAAGATTAGTAAATCAAAATGTGTAAATCTGTTTTGTGGGGCGGGCTCCAAAGGCATAAGCAACATTTAAAAGAAGGAAAAAAGGATGATAATAATGAAGAAAAAAATCATATCTGTACTTACAGCGGCAGCGGTCATGGCTGCGTGTTTCCCTGCAGGAGCGGCAGCCGCAGGGACATCGTCGTCCAAAGCGACAGTTCATTTTTCGGCAGGAACGCCGTCAGCCTTTGAAATGGTCGACGAAGAGCTGACGGTGCACGGTGATCTTGCAGAGAAATACTTTCCGAATATAGCTGCAAACGAGCCTTCGGGAGTTTCATTTGCGGATGTGCTGGTTGCGGCTCATATAAAAAAGTACGGTGAGTCAAAGGTAAAGAATTATCTTGATATGGTGCCGGGCACAGCAAGTGCTGATGCCTCCGGTCAGGCTGCGGACAAAACGCAGATAAAAAAACTGTTCGGACATACAGGCAGCGGAATATACTTCATCAATGATAATGCGTGCAAGGAATCTGTATCAGTTAAAGTAAAAAACAGGGATCATCTGTATGCAGGTGCCGGACAGTCCGGCAGGATGAATTTAGGATATTCATTCTTTGAGAAAAATGTATATTCAGTAAAAGCAGGAAAAAAGGTACGTGTCAAAGCCGATTACAAAACCGTCAGTACCGATGCGCAGGGCAGAGTGTCCGAATCTAAAGGCTCGAATCTGTCAAACATGAAGATCGAAATCATAAAAAAAGCCGGCGCAAAAGTGATCAAAACTTCTTATACGACGAATGCCAACGGCATTGCTTCCATATCATTCAGGGAACCGGGCGTAAAGTATATTTCCCTGACAGGCAATGTCAATACAGCGAACGGGCAGGTGGCTCTTGCCGGGGCTATAGCAAAGGTCAAAGTATTCCTTGGAAAAACGAAAATCAGGAAAAAATCGTCATCGATCAAAACTGTAACACTTAAATGGAAGAAAGTTCCCGGCGCAAAAAAATATGAAGTCTTCAGATCGATGAAGAAAAATGGAAAATTCAGGAAAATTAAGCTTGCAAGTTCGACAAAATTCGTGAACAAAAAGCTGAAATCCGGAAAAAAATATTTCTATAAAGTGAGAGCTTATGCAAAGACAGACGGCGAAGTTACGCGCAGTGAATTTTCAAAAACTGTAGGCATTGCCACTAAGAAGCCGGCACCGAAGGTCACAAATCCAAGTCCTTCGTCATCAGGTCCGGTCAGCAGTTCATCCAGCAAATCGAGCAGCTCGCACAAGAGTTCATCCAGCAAGTCAAGCAGCAGTTCGAGCAGCAGAAACAGTGCAATTGAGAAAATAAAGAAACTGTTCAACCTCTTCAGATAAGGCACATGAGGAAGATTCCGAACGGAGTATGAAGAAAACTCTTGAAAACCACACTGTTTAGTTGTAGATTATATGGGTAGAAAACGAAAGCAGACAGATAATTATCGTCTGCTTTCTGATATAAAGAGGAAAAGCTGGAATCAGTTTCCGCCCTGAATGCACAAAAAGCGAAGTGCAGTTGGCGGGAAGGCAGACAAGAACAGGAAGGGCTTATGAAAAAGAAGATAATAATTGGCGTGATCGCGGCGGTGGTACTGGTGTGCGGAGGCTTTGCGGTCTATCTGAACTCAGAAGGTTATGAATACAAGGCAACTCATTTGCCGGCAAATACGTTCATCAATGGTGTGGACTGTTCAGAGCTGACAGAAAAAGAAGCAATCAGCGAACTGACGAACGCCTGGAACAAAAAAACATTTACTGTAACACGGAACGGAAAGAAAGTCGCAAAATTCCCGCTCAAAGAGCTGGAGTATGAGATCGACGGAAATATCGAAGAATTCATTGGCACGAACTTTTTCTCGGTTCTCTCAAATCATTCAGGCAGCGACAAAAAAGAGCACAAGATCAGTATGAAGATAAAGGATACAGCTGCCTTGAATAAAAAGATCATCAAAGATAAATTCCTGCTCATTCCGTACAAAGTCATGACAAAAGATGCTTATGTCGATATGAGCGATACAAAGTTCAAACTGGTCAAGGAAGTATACGGAGACAACGTTGACAAGGAAAAGGTCGCAAAGAAGATCGACAGTCTGATCGAAAAGGGCGAATTCAAATTTGAATTTGAACCGAAGAAATACATCGATAAGCCGGAGCTGAAACTGGGTGACAAGGCGCTGAAGGAAGAGCAGAAATTCGACAAAGAAAATTATTCGCAGAAATTTGTCTATGAAAAGTATAACGGTGAATACCGCATTATGCCAAAGGATATCAAAAAAATGAGACCGGTCGATGCGAACGGCAAGGCGACGATCGACAAAAAGGCCATAAAAAAATTCATGAATGATACACTGGCCTGGCAGGTAAACACACAGTACTTTGACAGAAAGTTCAAGTCGACAGACCAGGGCACTATCACCGTGTACGGCGGAACATACGGTTATGTACTGGACAAGGACAAAGAAGCGAAGAAACTGGCAGAGGACCTCGAGGCCAACAAGGACTTTACCAGAAAACCGGTATTCTCCCAAACCCCGTACTATACGGGCAAGGATAAAAAGGACGGACGCGGTGATATCGGCGACAGCTATGCTGAGGTCAGTATTGGTTCGCAGTCATTGTGGCTGTACATCAAAGGCAAGAGAGTAATGTCCACATCCGTAACAACGGGCCGCAGCGGCAATGACACGGAAAAAGGCGTTTACTACATTGAATACAAACAGAAAGGAGCCACGCTGACAGGTGCTGACTATTCCAGTCCGGTCACTTACTGGATGCCATTCAATGGAAATCAGGGATGCCACGATGCTCCATGGAGAGGCGATTTTGGCAGTTCCGGATACACCAGCAGCGGCTCTCATGGCTGCGTGAACATGCCATACTATGCGGCAGCTGAGATGTTCTCAAAAGTTGAGAAAGGATTCCCGGTCGTAGTTCACTGATAATCTTTGATCACAAGGAACAGCCGGGCATCCGGACATTAATAATAATATAAAACAGCAAAAAAGAGGCGCGCTGTGAAGGGTTTAGTTCCCGGACAGCAGCCTCTTTATTTTATGCGTTATTTTATACGTTAATCTCTGCTTCAAGCCCGATCAGGTCTTTGTTCTCCTCGAGCACCGGACGAATGACATTCTTCAGATATTCCTCTGTCTGCTCTTTTGCACAGCCGATGAAGTTCGATGGATCCATCAGCGC
>CADCRD010000217.1 GCA_902803725.1 uncultured Eubacteriales bacterium | reverse complement strand
ATGTTAAAGAAAGCTCTTGTAAGTGACGTGAAAGACAGTTTCAATCAGCTGAGTGTAGATGGAGACACATCAACGAATGATATGTGTATGATCCTGGCAAACGGAATGGCCGGAAATGAATTGATAGACAGAGAAAATGAAGATTTTGGCGTATTTTGCGAAGCACTTCATGAAGTTACAGCTTATATCACAAAATGCCTTGCATCGGACGGTGAGGGTGCTTCAAAGCTTATAGTCTGCAATGTTAATGGTGCACCTGATAAGGATACGGCCAGAAAGGTTGCAAAGACAGTTGTAAGTTCAAATCTGATAAAAGCAGCAATTTTTGGCGAGGATGCAAACTGGGGAAGGGTACTGTGCGCAGTAGGCTATACAAAAGCGGATTTTTCGGCTGATAACGTCGATCTGGACATATCTTCAGAATTCGGAAAGATACCGGTCTGCAGAGCATCGGCTTATGCTGATCACAGTGAAGAGCTTGCAGCTGAGATACTGAAATCTGAAGAAATCGTTCTTGATATTGATCTGAACGACGGACAGTATTCATCAACAGCCTGGGGCTGTGATCTCACATATGACTATGTTAAGATCAATGGAGACTACAGGACCTGACTGCTGTCAGATATTACAGACACTGTTTGAAAAATGAGAAGTAAGATCCAGCAGATAACATTTAATTGACCGGGGGAAATGAAATGATTGACAAAAAAGATATTGAAAAGGCGGAGATACTGATAGAGGCTCTTCCGTATATACAGAGATTCAACGGCAAGATCATCATAATCAAATGTGGTGGTTCCGTCATGGAGAATCCTGAATTGATGGCCAGCATCATCGAAGATGTTGTTCTGCTTAAACTGGTCGGATTCAAGCCGGTGATAGTTCATGGCGGAGGCAAGGAAATCAGCCATTGGATCAAAAAGACAGGTCTTGAAACAAAATTTATCAATGGCCTCAGGGTCACTGACGCGGATACGCTTGATATAGTTGAGATGGCTTTGGCAAAGGTAAACGGAGCCATTGTAAGAGATATTGAGGCTCTGGGGGTGAAAGCCATGGGAGTCAGCGGAAAGAGCGGCGGATTATTATATGCAGTAAAACGTGAGACTGACGACGGTGAAGATCTTGGCTTTGTAGGCACGATCAAACATGTCGAAGGTAAAGTGCTGACAGATATTATGGATAATGATTATATTCCTGTTGTATATCCTCTGGCTTTGGATAACGAATTCAACACATACAACATCAATGCCGATGATGCAGCCTGCGCGATAGCTAAGGTCCTGGAATCCGAAAAACTGGCTTTTCTGTCAGATGTTCCTGGCGTATTGAAAGATGTGAATGATCAGTCCAGCGTAATTTCGGAAATGTATGTTGAAGAAGCAAAAAAACTGATAAAGACCGGAGCTATTGCCGGAGGTATGATACCCAAACTCGAAAACTGTATCGATGCAATACAGAAAGGCGTTAACAGAGTTCATATAATAGACGGAAGAGTGCCGCACAGCCTGCTGCTGGAGTTCTTTACGGACAAAGGCACGGGGACCGCTATAATGTCGCACAAAGAAACAAGATATTATAACAAAGATCCAAAAGATAAACTGCTGTAAAGATAATAAGGAGACATTAGCCGTGAATACACTTAATAAAGAAGAAATTAAAAAAATCGATGATGAGTACATCGTTCATACTTATGGAAGATCACCGTTGTTTGCTGATCACGCAAAAGGTGTGTTCGTCTATGACACAGACGGAAAAGAATATCTTGATTTCGGCTCGGGCATAGGCGTTGCTTCACTGGGATACTGTAATGATGAATGGTTAAAAGCCGTGACCGAACAGGCTGGACAGATACAGCATATTTCAAATCTGTATTATACAAAGCCAATGGTCCTGCTGGCCAGAGCCATGTGCGAAAAAAGCGGATTCAAAAAGGCTTTTTTCTGTAATTCCGGTGCCGAAGCAAATGAATGTGCCATCAAAGTTGCAAGAAAGTACGGAAATTCCCAGAATCCTGCAAAGAACAAGGTCGTTACTCTTATTGATTCATTTCATGGACGTACCATTCAGACACTGACTGCAACAGGACAGGAAGATATGCATCAGATGTTCGGTCCGTTTTCAGCAGGATTTGAATATGTAGCCGCAGGTGATATCGAGGGACTGCAAAATGTGGTTGACGATAATACTTGCGCAGTATTGTTTGAATGCGTCCAGGGCGAGGGCGGCGTCAATGTGATGAGCAAAGAGTTTGTTAAGGCGATAGAGGAAGTCTCAAAAGAACATGATGCTCTTGTTATAGTGGATGAAGTCCAGACAGGTATAGGAAGAACAGGAAAGTTCTTTGCATTTGAAAATTACGGAATCGAACCGGATATGGTCACTTTTGCCAAGGGGATCGGCGGCGGGCTGCCTCTTGGGGGAGTTCTTTTCAATGAAAAGACACAGGGGGTACTTGAGCCGGGAGATCACGGCACGACATTCGGAGCCAATCCTGTTGTATGCTCTGGAGCACTCGCTGTTATGAAAAAAATGACTGATGAATTCATTGAAGACGTGAAAGTTAAAGGTGATTATCTTCTGGGTCAGTTGAAACTTATCGATAATGTAAGGGATGCAGATGGTCTGGGACTCATGATTGGATTTAATATCGAAGGAGCAGATCCTGCAGAGGCAGCAGCGAAATGCCTTGAAAAGGGGCTTATTGTACTGACGGCGCATGGTAAGATCAGATTGCTGCCGCCGCTGATCATATCAAAAGAAGAAATCGATAAAGGTATCGAGATCATCAGAGATGTTGCAGCAAACATATAATTAAGCATGAGTACAGCCGGAATTTATCAGCTGAACTAAATAGAATCTGAAAACGAGACTTGTTCATTTCATATCCTGATGAAATGACAGTCTCGTTTTTTTGTGTGAACAATCAATAACTGTTTTATTTTGTTTTAATTAATTTCTGACTCTAAAAATCAGTCATTTCTGTATGTCCCGCGCTCGCTTACAACAATTTTGAATGTTATATCGTGAGCGTCAGTCGGAATGGCGGCAGTCATAGTCTCTTCTCTGCAGATCACAGCGGCAGCTGTCTCAAGATCCTCGAAAAATCTGTCATAATATCCTCCGCCGTGACCGAGTCTCTGACCTCTTTTATTACAAGTTACACATGGGATGACAGCAAAATCAATAGCGTCACGTGCAATCAGCTCAGTATCAGATCCCGGTTCCATTATGCCGAATTTACCTTCTGAAAGATCGTCTCTGGAAGTGATCTTCCGTGCCTGCATGATGCCCGGCTCCGTGCACAATGGCACGCATACGGTCTTATTATCTGACAGCATTTTGTCGATCAGTTCTGATGTATCGATTTCATCAGATGTTCCCGCAAAGCAGAATACTGTGGTTGAATCTTTGTATTCGGGAAGAGCGATAATGCTCTCAGTTATCTTTGCATCGGCAGTATTTTTATATGGTTCAGTCAGATCACCAAGAGATCTCATGATTATTTTTCTTAATTCAGCTTTATTCATTATTACACCTCGTAATATGTTGCTTTATATAACACTTATTAAAACGGATGTGATAATTATATAGCATCGATTTGTGTTAGTCCATAATAATATTACAGTTAATTATATAAGATTTTCTCTTTTTTCAGCGGCTTCGATGACATGTTTCATCAGCATGCTGGTCGTGACAGTACCAACTCCGCCGGGGACGGGCGTGATAGCCTGTACAACAGGTTCTGCCTGGTCAAATTCAACATCTCCGCACATATTGCCGTCATCATCAAAGTTTATTGCTACGTCAATAACGATCTGGCCTGGTGAAAGAAAATCTTCGGTTACAGTTCCGATATGTCCGGCTGCGGCAATAATGATATCTTTGTCTCTGCAGATGCCTGCCATGTCGTTGGTCTTGGTGTGACATACTGTGACAGTGGCATTCCTTTGCATAAGCATCATTGATACTGGTTTACCTATGACCTGGCTGCGGCCTATCACTGCAACATTTTTGCCTCTGGGATCGATACCGTAATAGTCCATTATCTGTATACATGCCTCAGCTGTGCAGGGCGGATATCCGTTGCCGCCGCCCGAATATACACCTGCCATCGAACCGTCGGTGATACCGTCCACATCTTTTTCAGGCGCCAGTTCATTTCTGACGGCTTCATCATCTATCTGACCGGGAAGCGGTCTGAACATCAAAACACCGCTGATTTCAGGATCTTCATTGATTTTATCTATTTCAGCAATTAGCTCGTCCTGGGTAATATCTGCATCAAATATAAATTGTTCCACGGCGACGCCTGTTTTTTCTGCCCGTTTTATCGCGCCTCTCTCGTAAGCCAGATCATCTGGTCTCTCTCCAAGTCTGATGATGCCAAGAGTAGGGGTGATGCCTTTTTCTTTCAGTGCATCTGAGCGGGCCAGAAGTTCATCGTTAAGTTTATCTACGACTTCTTTTCCTTTCAATATGATTGCCATGATGTGAACCTTTCTTTCTTAATGTTTTCAGTAATTATTT
>CADCRD010000216.1 GCA_902803725.1 uncultured Eubacteriales bacterium | reverse complement strand
GCTTTCGGAATGGACGGCACCATCCGCAGAAACGAATACAAACTGAGGGGGATCTTAAACGGTATCAACAGACAGCTGTACGATCCTGAAAAAGATCCATATATCGCTGCACCTTTCTCCAAGGCAGACCTGAAAGGCAAAAAGGCCTGCAAGGCTGATCTTCAGAAATCTCTGGCTCTGCCCGAGAGCGATGCAATGCTCATCACAATGGTATCGCGTCTCGTTCCGGCTAAAGGTATGGACCTCTTGCGTGAGATCATTGACGATATTCTGTCAAAATTCAATGTTCAGTTCGTTATGCTGGGAACAGGCGATCATGAATATGAAGAGTTCTTTCATGGTCTGGAAGCAAGACATCCGGATCAGGCACGCTGCATCATCAAATTCGACGCAGGACTGTCACACCGTATATATGCAGGAGGCGATCTTCTGCTGGTGCCTTCGCGCAGCGAACCGTGCGGCCTGACTCAGATGATAGGATGCCGCTATGGTGATGTTCCGCTCGTTCGCAGGACAGGCGGTCTGAATGATTCGATCACTGACTGTACGCTGGGCGATGGAAATGGCTTCGTATTCGATAACTATGATTCCGGCAGTCTTTATGCTGCCATGGCAAATGCAATAGAACGTTATCACGATAAGGAAAACTGGCAAAAGCTGGTCAAATATGATCTTTCTCTTGATTTTGGCTGGAGTAATTCCGCTTCGGAATACAGAGCGATGTACGAAAGCATGTTTGAATAAAAATGTATCAACCAGCAGGCAGTTTTGGCAAATGCCTGAAAAAGAGAAAGGAAGTATCCTAAATGGCTGATAAAAAAAAGGAAAAAATGAAAAAGGACTTCAGGGAAGGGATCGACAGGTATCTCGTGAACACCCTGCATACAACATTTGAGGACGCCACCACAGGTGAACTTTACAAAGCAGTCTCAAATATAGTCAATTATTATATGGGATTAAAAAGACTGTCCTTCAATAAAAAAAGGATGGAGATCGAAAAACGCGACACAGGCCGCAAAAAGATCTGCTACATATGCATGGAATTCCTTATGGGACAGTCCCTGAAAAATAACCTTTACAATCTCGGGGCAACGGAAGTCGTGGCTGAGATACTTGGAGAGAAAAGCATCGATCCTGAAGAACTGTTCGAGCAGGAGCCGGATGCCGGCCTTGGCAATGGCGGACTTGGAAGACTGGCGGCATGCTTTATGGACGCTCTGGCCACAGGCGGTTATGATGCAACAGGATATTCTCTTTGCTATCAGTACGGTCTTTTCAAACAGAAGATCGTTGACGGATGGCAGGTCGAACTCCCGGACAACTGGCTGCCGGGAGGCAGAGTCTGGCTGAATGCCCATGAAGATGATACATTCAAAGTCAGTTTTTACGGCGAATATGACGAATACTGGACAGAGAGCGGAATGAAATATAATCTCAAAAATCCTCAGATCGTTGAAGCCGTTCCTTACGACATGTATATTTCAGGAGCTGAAAGCGATGCTGTTGCAAAGCTGCGTTTGTGGAAGGCCAGAGATTATGAAGGATTTGATATGAATCTCTTCAACAGCGGGGACTTTACAAGGGCAGCGCAGCGTACAAACAGCGCGGAGCTGATCACGAAGGTCCTTTATC
This sequence comes from uncultured Eubacteriales bacterium, assembly GCA_902803725.1. Taxonomy (GTDB): domain Bacteria; phylum Bacillota; class Clostridia; order Peptostreptococcales; family Anaerovoracaceae; genus UBA3738. The sequence goes on along the minus strand of CADCRD010000216.1, from coordinate 1,618 downwards.
CTGCCGATAATATTGAAGAAGGCAAGGAGCTGAGGCTAAAGCAGCAGTACTTTATGGTATCGGCTTCATGCCAGAACATTGTGAGAAATCAGTTCAGACTGCATGGCAGTCTTGATAATTTCCATAAAAAAACCGCTATACACATCAACGATACACATCCTGCCCTCGTTATACCTGAGCTGATGCGCATATTCATGGATGATTACGGATGTGAATGGGACTATGCATGGGAACGTGTCATCAATACCGTCTCGTACACTAATCATACTGTCCTGGCAGAAGCTCTGGAAAAATGGAACAACGATCTTGTGCGTACCATGATGCCGCGTGTATATTCAATCATACAGGAGATCGACCGGCGTTTCAGAGAAGACATGGAACATGTCTTTCCGGGCGACAATGGCAAGATCAATTACATGGCCATACTCGGCGACCAGCAGGTCCGTATGGCAAACCTGTCTGTAATAGGCTCCCACAAAGTTAACGGCGTGTCTGCTTTGCATTCACAGATCCTTCGTGATGATCTGTTCCATGATTATTACCTGGCCGATCAGGATAAATTTACAAATGTCACAAATGGTATAGCTTACAGAAGATGGCTCTGCCAGTCCAATCCTGAACTGACACAGCTGATCGATGAATGCATCGGCACAGGTTACCATAAGAACGGCACGCTGCTGGAAAAATTCATACTTTTCAGCAAGGACAAGAACGTTCTTGAAAAACTTGATAAAATAAAGAGGAACAACAAAGTGCGCATGTCCAACAAGATCAAAAAAAATATGGGCATGGATGTTGATCCTGATTCAGTATTTATCGTTCAGGCAAAAAGGATGCACGAATATAAAAGACAGCTGCTGAATGCGATGCGCATCATCTCAAAGTATCTGGAGCTGAAAGCTGATCCGGACAAGGATATACGTCCCGAAACATATCTGTTCGCTGCAAAGGCAGCACCCAGCTACTTCCACGCAAAGACAGTTATACAGCTGATCGCGAATCTCAGTGCTGAAATAGAGAAGGATCCTAAGATCGCTTCAAAACTGAAGGTAGTATTTCTGGAAAACTACAGTGTATCCATGGCTGAGACACTGATGCCTGCAACAGAAATATCCGAGCAGATATCACTTGCCGGCAAAGAAGCCAGTGGTACAGGCAACATGAAGATGATGATAAACGGGGCAATCACGATCGGTACTATGGACGGTGCGAATGTCGAAATACACGAAGCTGTCGGAAATGATAATATCTTTATCTTCGGACAGAAAGAAGATGAAGTCCGGAACAATCTGAAATACGGATATCATTCATCTGAATATTACAATGCCAACGAAAAGCTCAGGAATGTTGTCGATGCCATAGGATACGGTTTTAACGGCAAAGACTTTAATGATATCAAACGGTATCTTCTGGAGCCGTCATACAGCATAGCTGATCCTTATATGTGCATGCTGGACTTTGAAGACTACTGCAGGGTGCACGATGAGATGTCAAAGGCTTATGAAGACAGAACCCGCTGGAACAGGATGTCTGCCGTCAACATCGCAAAAGCCGCACGATTTGCAGCCGACCGCAGCATCGATGAATATGCCAAGTTCATCTGGCACACAAAACCGGT
>CADCRD010000215.1 GCA_902803725.1 uncultured Eubacteriales bacterium | reverse complement strand
TGCAGCTTATGTCAATCCGTCCAACCAGTTTCCGACCGGAGCAGTCATGCCCATCTCAAGGCGGCATATGCTGCTTGAATGGGCAGATACAAACGACAGTTTCATTATCGAAGATGATTACGACAGCGAACTCAGATATACAGGCAGACCTATACCGGCAATGCAGGGACTGGATGTGAATAACAGAGTCATATATCTCGGATCATTCTCATCGACTCTGTTCGCCGCAGTCAAGATCAGCTACATGGTCATGCCTCCGGCGATCCTCCACGTCTTTGAGGAGATACGCAGCACCTATACACAGACCTGCTCAAAGACTGAGCAGCTGACTCTGGCGCTGTTCATGGAAAAAGGTCACTACCAGACTGGAATCAAAAAAATGCGCCGTCTGTATTCTCAAAAACTGCATGCAGTACTTGAGGCTTTTGAAGGTCATGACGACATACGGGCAGTCAATACCGACTCGGGGATCAATCTGATACTGGAGATCACTGAAGATACCACTACCGGCAATACAGCAGCCGAAACCAGACAGAATGCTCTGCTTAAAACAGCTGCACATCTGGGGATAAAAATGACTTCAATTGCACATGGTCGTCTGATGATGAAATACAATCAGATCCCTCTTGACAGAATACCGGAACTGATAGATGACCTTTTTTGACACAAACCTCTTATTGAACACCTTTTGAAAAAATGATAAACTGTTTTCAGATAAAAATTGAACTTAAAGGGAGTCAAACACCGTCAACCACAAGTTATTTTCATCATTATTCCAGTTCCTACGGCTCTTTCACATTATATGATCACAGTTATATGGAGAAATGAATATGATCAAGAAGACGCTCAGTCCCAGCCTGATTAAGCAGGCACAGACGGACAATCCATTTGCCAAGCTCGGCGAAATCGTTTACCAGATCCTCGAAACACAGATACTGTCTTTACAACTTGCTCCGGGAAGCAAACTCAGGATCAACGCCATCGCTGAAGATCTCAATATTTCAGCTACCCCTGTCAGAGAGGCGATAGATCTCCTTGAGGAAAAGGGACTGGTTATAGCAAACGTAGGAGGCAAATACAAATCTTACACCGTCTTCGACATTGATGACCGGGAGGTGCAGGATCTGTTTGTGGTACGCAAAGCTATCGAGAGTACTGCTGCGTATATATGTGCCCAGCGCAACTGGACACTCGATATCGGTCATCTGGACGATATCCTGGAGGACTTTCTGAAATCAACGCAAAAATATATCGACGGCGGAGCAACGCTTGAGCTTAATGAGATAGACATAGATTTTCATACAACTATAGTCCGTTTTACCGGAAACAAACACCTGTATGATATATATACATCATTGGGCAAAAGGCTGCAGTATCTTTCAATAAGGACATGTGAATTCATGACAGGTGATCCGGAGCGGGAGGATCTGCGCATGCTCTACGTGCAGCACAAAGCTGTTCTGCACGCAATAAAAATGGGCTTCCCCGAACTTGCCAGAGAAGCCATGTCGTCACACATAGATTTTTGTGCGGAAAACTGTATCAAGAACCGCTATTTATTAGAAAAGCAAAGCGACAAATGACCCATCATTCATTTTCGCCGGACCCCGCATCATCCGTCTGTTCATCCAGGTTCTTCATGGTGAAATAGTCCAGGCCGGAAAGTTTTTCCTTTGCGAGTTCTTCGGCACCTTCGTTATATTCTTCTTTGAACAGCTCATCGAACATATCCTGCGTCACATTGTCATCATCCGTGAAGATCCTGCGCACGCATGTGATTTCTCTGTAACGGCAGTCATCTGTTATCTTGACTTCACCGGGTGTGGCATGGATCATCATGTTCTTTCCCATGTAGATCCCGACATGACCCGGATAGAGGATCAGATCGCCCGGCTGTGCGTCCTCATATTTGACTTCAGTTCCGCAATGTTCCTGATCGTATGAGTAATGAGGAAGCTCGATCCCCAGTTTACCATACATTCTCATGGTAAATCCGGAACAGTCGATACCGTTTCTTTCATCGGCCCCGCCCAGAACATATTTTGTTCCGAGGAATCTCGTCGCATACTGGACCAGCAATTCCCCCTTGTCGGATGTCGTAAGCTTCGTTCCTTCATATACGACTTTTGTCACAGCCTTTTCAGTAACCTTCGTATCCAGCACTTTACTGCCGGCATATTTGCCGTTTTCCATCAGCACATCGCTGACTACATGCTTTGTCCCGTCTTCACCTTCGGTCCTGACTTCTTTTTTTCCTCTGGCCAGTTTGTCAGTCTTTATTACCTTTGTTTTGTGCTCGATCGGCTGATCTTCTTCAATGACCTTATTGAGTTCTATCGTCAGCGGCGGCTCAGTATCGATACCATTTCCATCCGCTTTTTCTGTGCTGTCTGCTGATGTTTTGCTGCCTGCGGCCGCCTTGTTCATCCCGACGATCTTCTTTACTGCTGCTGATGTGTCCAGCACTTCCTTTCTGCTGTAAACACCAGCCGGCACCTTTTCCACCGTCACCAGATTTCCGGGCTCCGCTTCCTGCTGACTGACCAGACCGTCACAATACTCCATTTTAAGACCCAGCAGGACCTGTTTTCCCGCCTCCTCGCTCTCAACATATGCCAGTGGTCTGCCATCTGACTTCACCACCCAGGGCTGGCCCTGCATTATTCTGCTGCTGTATTCACCTGCACTGGCTCTGACCTCAGTAACATCGTAAACAGAGACGGTCACTAAAGTGACCGCTGTGATGAAAATACAAGAAAGCAGCAGACTGAACTGCCCTTCTCTCCCCTTGATGATCCCTCTGATGCAGTCTCGTATTTGCAGCTTTCCTTTTTTCGCAGATGTCATTATCTCGTCAATTCCCTTTCAATATATCTATCATTTATTTTTCAGTCGTCACCGGCATCATCTACCTTCTTACTGTCCGGTCATTCTTTGCCGGATGTATTATATCACATAATAATTCACATTACTTAAATGAACCTTAATATCTGCTGATTTGTTCCCTTTTTTGTTTTTCCTTCCAGACATTTATCAGCGAGCCGGCCGATATTATCGATGCAGCACAATTGACTTATGTCACTCCATGCTATAAAATTATGACATACATAATTTTCAAACAATTTATTGAAGGGAGAGCGTAAATGAAAAAGCAGAGAAAGATAATCAGCGCGCTGCTGGTTCTCATAATGATCATGGCCACCGGCTTTGTCATGAGCGGATGCGGCG
>CADCRD010000214.1 GCA_902803725.1 uncultured Eubacteriales bacterium | reverse complement strand
TCCTGTCACGGGACAGCCCCTTTTTTAATTTTTTCAAATAGCTTTTAACTGTATTCACTTTATTTCACTCTCCTTTTCTTTCAAATCTCAGATCTGAAGAGATATCTTGATTTTTAAATCCATTATATTTCTTTTCATTATCTTTGGTTATAATAATTGATTTACGATAATACTCTTTCTTTCAGAGAAATTCAAGAATTATTGCAGTCCTCCTTCCTTTTCCCATCTTACCATCAGCACATAGCATTATTTTTCATACAATTGGTGGATTGTGTTTTCATCAGCAGGCATATAATATTATCAAAAGGATCTTTTTCAGGATACTGAACAACAGAAAATGTGAAAGGAGAAGAAATGATATACAGAGAATTTCTTGGGGAAAAATTATCACTTCTGGGATTTGGTGCAATGAGACTGCCTCAGAATGAAGACGGAAGTATCAACGAAAAACTGACAAGTGAGATGATCGGCTATGCGCTGTCACACGGAGTCAATTATATCGATACAGCCTTTCCGTATCACAATTCTCTGTCAGAGGTAGTCGTGGGGAAAGCACTCGCAAACTATCCGAGAGACAGTTTTTACCTGGCAACAAAATATCCGGGACACACCATAGCTGACAGCTATGATCCCGCCTCAACTTTTGAACTTCAGCTGAAGAAATGCGGTGTTGACTATTTTGATTTTTACCTGCTGCACAATGTGTACGAAAAGTCAGTCGCAACATATGAAGATCCAAGATGGGGTATCATAGATTACTTCGTGGAACAGAAAAAAGCAGGCAGGATCAAACACCTTGGCTTTTCGACCCACGGCGATCTTCCATTGATAAAAGAGTTTGTTGAAAGGCACGGGGATGTCCTGGAGTTTTGTCAGATACAGCTCAATTATCTTGACTGGACCTTGCAGAATGCAAAGGAAAAATATGAATACCTTACAGAAATGGGGATGCCGGTTCTGGTAATGGAGTCCGCAAGAGGAGGAAAACTGGCAGCTCTGCCGGATGATCTGAGATGCTTGCTTGATTCATCCGCCGAAGAGAGAAGCGACGCATCCTATGCCTACAGATGGCTTGAGGGACTGGATAATGTGGCTGTGATCCTCTCGGGAATGTCCGATATGGAACAGGTCGTTGATAACTGCAAAACGTTTGAAAAGCTCGATCCTCTGAATGAAAAAGAATATGCGGCTGTAATGCAGATCGCTGAAGGATTGAAGGATTCAGTTCCATGCACAGCCTGCAGATATTGCTGTGACGGATGCCCCATGCAGCTGGATATCCCGTATTTGCTGTCAAAATACAACCAGATACGTGCCGGAAACGCAGCAACTGTCTTTATGCAGGTCGAGGCACTCCCTGAGGACAAACATCCCGGAGCATGCATATCCTGCGGAAAGTGTGTGCAGGTCTGCCCGCAGAAAATAGAAATACCCGGCGAGCTGGCCAAAATGGCTGCCAGCCTCAGCGAATTTCCGGGCTGGGAGAATATCAGCAAACAAAGGAATGCAGAACTAAAAGAGCAGCTGAACAAATGGTAACAGAAGCAGCTCACTTATTGTTATCGTATTTTTCAAAAGTGATCCTTATCCGGTCTTTTCGTGTGCGCTTTCCGATCTCTGCAAGCCTTACTTTTCCCATGTGGCGGATCACAAGCTCAGCACCTTCCCTGACATTCATGTCAGGGCGGGTTGCCTGAAGGTGATCAACAAAAACAAGGCTCTGTCGTATTGCCCCGGCTGCCTTTCCCCGTGAAATACGAAAGGCGCTCGACAGAACTGCATCCAGTCTCATCGATGCCACAGTATCGCTGAACAATGTTACGCATTTATCCGGTACCCGTAGTTCGGCCAGAGGCAGTTCCTCCGGTGATATGTGCGCCTTCCCGGCACTCGTCAGATTCTGCAGCAGATAATCCGCCATGTCTCTGCGCACGATAATGTCTGCCCCGTCATCCCGGACAAGGATATCCCCGATCACGCTCCGGTCGATCCCCAGACCCATGAGTGCACCGAGATAATCACTGTGCGCAAGCGATCTGCCGCTCCTCCCGGCGGCGGATCTTTCCGGCACATGGGCCCTTATGACAGTCAGAACATCATCAAAATATGTCATCCTTCCGGCCGGGCTGCCATGATCATCCGAAGCCGCTGATCCGCTCAGATCTGAGAACTCGCTGAGATAGAACGGCAGGCATGCCATAACGACCCTGTCAGCATCTTCATATCCGCCGTAGTAAACGATCGTCACATCACCATGCTTTGTACCAAACTGACGGCGCAGTAATGACTGTTGCCTTGCATCCAGAAAACCGCTGCATACGGGAATGTCCTGTATGCCGCATCTGTGAATCAGATCTTCTGCCTGAGCTATCAGTAATTTCTCTTCATTCATCTGTAATTCTCTCTTCTGTTCCGCCATCAGCAGCTTACAGCCGCACCCTGCACCGGTTTTCCAGCATATGCTGCACTCTGTGCAGCTGATTTGCCATGCACACTGCAACGATCTTGTCCAGCGGCTCTATCACCATATCTCCGCCCGGAATTATCTCTCTGCCTTCGCGGATCAGATTTACGATCAGGCATCCTTCAGGCATCTGCATATCTTTGATCTTCTGGCCGCAAGCCTTTGATCCCAGTTCGACGGACACTTCAGTATAGACTTTTTTACCGGAGCCCAGCGTTGTTATCTGTTCACGTTTAATGAGTATCCTCTGAAGCAGCTGATCGTACACAGGTTCTGCTCCCAGCAGATCTGCCGTCATATATGACACAAGAGCAGCTGCGGCCATGAACAGCAGCAGTTCAAGATCTCCCGTCATCTCCACCATCAGCACGATACCTGTCACAGGAGATCTGACTATTGCAGCAAATGCCGCCGCCATTGCCACAGCAACCAGCCCGGGCAGGCTGATATCTATTCCTGCCATTGATGCCAGCCCGTGAGTCACGCCTCCGCACAGCGCGCCCAATGTAAGAAGCGGCAAAAATATTCCGCCCGGAACACCGGACGCAAAGCTTATGATCGAATATATAAATCTCACTGCCAGCAATATCGCCAGCATCTTCAGCGACAGGCCATAAGATACATCCATTACCAGACTGCTGCCGCCGCCCAAAACCACAGGCAGAACGAATGTCAGAACGCCGCAGCACATGAAAGGAACCAGCGTCCTGAGATAGCCGCCTGCCTTCTTTCTGCCGATAATATCATATATATCCTGTGCAGCTGCGATGCATTTGTTATAGCAGACGCCAACGGCACCGATCAAAACCGCCATCAGGAGGATCACCCAAAAATAGCGTGCTCCAATCACTTCGCTGCCCGAAAAATCAAAAACCGGAGCCATGCCAAACACCTTTCTGGAAACCATATCCGATGTAACAGAAGCTGCCAGAGCAGGCAGCAGAACATTCATTGAATAATTCTTGTGGATCTCTTCCAGCGCAAATATCGCGCCTGCCAGAGGTGCATTAAAAGCGGCAGCAAGACCTGCGCTCGCTCCGCATGTGATCAGCAGCCTCTCCTCTGTAAGTTTTCTTCCTGTTATCCTGGAGATTCCCTTTCCGGCCAT
>CADCRD010000213.1 GCA_902803725.1 uncultured Eubacteriales bacterium | reverse complement strand
GCGTGGAAGTATATTAACAGGAGGTAGTTGTTAATATGAAGTTTGAAGACTACAAAGTATTTAGAACCGCCGTTGGCGGAAGATTGCTGGAATTGGAAATAGGCAAGGTCTGTGAACAGACAAACGGCCAGGTCATGGTAAGATACGGTGACACGGTCGTCAATGTCACAGCCTGCATGTCCAAAGAAAGACGCGATGTGGATTTCTTCCCGCTCTCATGCGACTATGAAGAAAAGATGTACGCTGCAGGAAAGATCCCCGGCGGCTACATCAAAAGAGAAGGAAGACCATCGGAAAAAGCGACACTTACATCAAGACTCATTGACAGACCGTTACGTCCGCTGTTCCCGAAGGGCCTTTATAATGATGTACAGGTCGTTGCAACTGTTCTTTCCATAGATCACGATGCATCATCGGAATTCGCGGCAATGATTGGTTCTTCTGTTGCGCTGGCGATCTCAGATATCCCGTGGGACGGTCCGACCGGTTCAGTCGTCATCGGACGTGTTGACGGTGAACTGATCGTAAACCCGAGCCTGGAGCAGAGAGAAGTCAGCGACATCAGCCTGACTGTTGCAGGAACCAAAGAAGCGATCATGATGGTCGAAGCAGGTGCAAAAGAAGTTCCTGAGGCAGAGATGCTCGACGCTATAATGTTTGCACATGAAGAGATAAAAAAGATCGTTGCATTCATTGATGAAGTCATTGCAGAAGTAGGAAAACCAAAACTCGAGATCGAACTGGAAACGGTTCCGGAAGAGATAGATTCAGCTGTCAGAGCATTCGCGACCGAGAAGATGAGAGAAGCTGCTCATACAGTTGAAAAACAGGAAAGACTCGACAATATGGATGCCGTCGAAGTCGAAACGCAGGAACATTTTGCCGAGGAATTCCCGGAATGTGAAAAACAGATAGGAGATGTTCTTTATCAGATAACAAAGGAACAGGTCCGCAGCCTCATCCTTGATGACGGGATCAGACCTGACAACAGAAAATATGATGAGATCAGACCTGTATGGTGCGAAGCAGGTCTTCTGCCCAGGACACACGGCAGCGGGCTGTTCAAACGTGGACAGACTCAGGCTCTGTCAGTGGCTACTCTGGGAACACTCAGCGAAGGACAGAGACTGGACGGCATCAGCGAACAGACTGAAAAACGCTACATACACCACTACAACTTCCCGGGTTATTCAGTAGGCGAAACCAGACCTCTGAGGAGCCCCGGCCGCCGCGAGATAGGTCATGGTGCTCTTGCTGAAAGAGCATTGCTGCCTGTACTTCCTGACAAGGATGAATTCCCGTATGCGATCAGAGTCGTATCAGAAATCTTGTCATCGAACGGATCATCTTCGATGGCTTCGACATGCGGCAGCACTCTGGCACTGATGGATGCAGGTGTCCCGATCAAAAGACCGGTATCCGGTATTGCAATGGGTCTGGTCGAGAGAATCGAAGAAGACGGTTCTCAGAAGATCGCCATCCTGTCAGACATTCAGGGGATGGAAGACTTCCTTGGCGACATGGACTTTAAGGTAACAGGTACGGAAAAGGGCGTAACAGCAATGCAGATGGACATCAAAGTCCACGGTCTTTCAAAAGAGATCCTTGAAAGAGCGCTCGAGCAGGCAAGAGCAGGCCGTATGCAGATCATGGATGAAATGCTGGCTGAATTGCCCGAGCCGCGTGCTGAACTGTCACCGTATGCACCGAGAATCATTACTCTTCATATCGATCCTGAAAAGATCCGCATAGTCATCGGACCGGGCGGAAAGACTGTTCAGGGTATTGTAGAGGAAACAGGTGTCAAGATAGATATTGAAGACGATGGCACTATCTATATTGCCTCCACAGACGGCGAATCTGCACAGCAGGCTGTCAAGCAGATCGAGCTTCTGACGGCCGAAGTCGAAGTAGGCAAGGTTTATGAAGGTACTGTCAAGCGGATCATGAACTTTGGCGCATTCGTAGAGATCCTGCCGGGACAGGAAGGTCTGCTGCACATCTCTAAGATCGCCAAAGAGAGGATCGACAAGGTCGAAGATGTACTCAGCCTTGGAGACAAAGTTACTGTCAAGGTAACAGATATCGACAGCCAGGACCGTATCAATCTGTCCAGAAAAGAGCTGCTTAAATAAGCAGAATGGCATATCAAGCCAGGCTGCAAGGCTGCGAAAACAAAAAATAATAGAAATAAGCCGTATGCGTTTTACTGATCCGCGCATATGGCCTATAAATGAAACGGCTGCCGGATTGGCAGCCGTTCTTTATATGTGGTATAATCCGAATATGGTTACGATCGATCAGGCACAGGAAATGCTGGATAATATTGCAGAACAGCTGCCCCCTGAGTTTTATAACGGGCTTAACGGCGGCATTGTTTTAATGGAAGAAGCAAAGCTGTCTCCCTATGCACAGAATAACGACCTTTGGATATTGGGAGAATATCAGCACGGCGGCATGATGGGCCGTCTGATAAAGATCTATTACGGTTCTTTCGCTAAGATGTTTTCACATTATTCTCCCGAAGCTTTCGAGTATCAGCTGAGAGAGACTCTGCTTCACGAATTTACTCATCATCTTGAATCGCTGGCCGGTGAACGAGGGCTGGAGGTCTGGGATGAAGAACAGCTGAGAAAGTATTTTATGAGGCAGGGCAGGTCCTAGCTATAGCATTTGATGAAAAGAATCAAATACTGAAAAAATGTTGCTGAATATAATTAAGAAAATATCATTAATATAATTATGGGTCCGGGAGCAGTTAAAGAAACACACATACAAAACAACAGGATACTGATGGCGATGAGCGGGGGCGTTGATTCATCAGCGGCCGCGCTGATGCTGAAAGAGCAAGGCCGGGAGGTCGTCGGAGTCACGATGCTGCTGCATGATGGCTATGATCCTGATGATGCACGGGCTGTTGCTGAAAAGCTTGGCATAGAGTTTCATGTCCTCGATCTCAGAAGAGAGTTCAAAGAAACCATAATCGACCAGTTCGTCAGTAAATATAAACAGGGGCTGACACCAAATCCATGTGTTGATTGCAACAGAGAGATCAAATTTGGTCTGCTTTGGGAAAACGCTCTGAAACTTGGATGCCGCGCCATGGCGACAGGTCATTACGCCCGCATCGGTTGCAGAGGCAGCGAAGCAAGGCTGCTCAAGGCGAATTATGCCGCAAAAGACCAGAGCTATTTTTTGCATGTGATACCTAAGGAGCTCCTGGATCATATATATTTTCCGCTGGGAGAGATCGAAGACAAAGAAGAAACACGTAAGATCGCTGCTGCGGCAGGCCTTTTTACGGCATCAAAGAGTGACAGCCAGGATATCTGTTTTGTGCCTGATGGAGACTATATGAAGGTCATTGAAGAAGAACACCATTTCGCCCGTGATTTTTCCCGGGACAGTGATAACAGTCCGGAAAGAAATGGTGTGTTTCTGGATACAAAAGGTAATATACTCGGTCATCACGAAGGACACGTTAAATATACGATCGGTCAGAGGCGCGGGCTGGGCGTGGCATCAGCTGACGGCAGGCTGTATGTACTTGATAAGGATGCTGAAAGCAACACAGTTATATTAGGCAGAAACGAAGAATTGTTCAAAAGAGAGGTATTGGCCACTGACATGAACTGGATGATATGGGAAAACCTGCCTTCTGAATTCAGGTGCAGGGCCCGTATCAGATACAGACACAAAGAACAGCCGTGCTCCGTCATGATGATCAGCAAAGATGAATGCAGCGATTCCTGTAATGGGGCAGAGATCAGAATCACTTTTGATGAACCTCAGCGTGCTGTCACACCGGGACAGGCGGTCGTTCTGTACGATAACGACAGAGTTCTCGGCGGAGGAACGATAACAGGGAATTGACAGTTCAAAAATGACGATTCACGGCAGTTGCAGATGCAGCATGCCCTGACGGAATAACAAAATATTCTTTGACTTGACAATGATTCAATGTTATTATTGTCTGAGTTCAAGGGGAGTAGCTTGAAAGCGATGATGTCAACAACCGCGATCCGGGACGAGGATCTGGCATCATACTCCTGACATGGAAAGTGAGACCTTGATGCATGTCTTTTTGATATGCATCAGGGTATTTTTTTATAGTAAGCAATACAAACCCCATTCTTTATATGGGTGGTTAATTAAAGTAGCTGATAAAAAGGCAGAAATGTAATGACGGTATTGCGCCGGGAATGAAAGCATAAAAAAGGTATATGAATGAAAGACAATAACGAACTCATGAAGAATAATAATAAAGAACATAAACTGGCTAATGCCATCAAGTCCGTAAAATGGCTGTTATTCTGGATCGCATTTGCGATGCTGTTCTGTGCCGGAATCTATTTCAAACTGGGAAAGGCACCGGCTATAGATTTTCTTGGCGGCTATCTCATAGAATTTTCGCTGTCCATAGACAATGTGTTTGTTTTTCTGATGATCTTCATGAGCTTTGGAATTTCAGAACATGCTCAGCACAGGGTATTGGGATGGGGCATACTAAGCGCCATAGTACTGAGGTTCTTCTTTATATTCTTCGGAGTATCTGTCGTAAACAAATTCGAATGGGTGCTGTATATTTTCGGGGTGTTACTCCTGTTCAGCGGAGCTAAGATGTTCAGAAAAGACGAAGAAGAAAAAGACCCTCATGACAGCAGAATTTTGCGCGCTATGGGCAAGGTTATACCAATGTCAACCTATTTTGACGATGACAATTTTTTTACAAAGGAAAATGGAAAGAGATTAGCTACTCCGCTGCTGGGCGTTCTGGTGCTGATAGAGTCTTCTGATATCATGTTTGCCATAGATTCTGTGCCTGCTGTTCTTTCTGTTTCCAGAGATCTGTTTATAGTATATACATCGAATATTTTTGCGATCCTCGGTCTCAGACAGCTGTTCTTTGTGATAGAGCACATGCAGGAAAGATTTGCTTATGTCAGATACGGAGTTGCCGTGATCCTGATCTTCACAGGACT
>CADCRD010000212.1 GCA_902803725.1 uncultured Eubacteriales bacterium | reverse complement strand
TGAAAGGAGAAAAAATGTTCAGAGAAATGCGCAGGAAAGATCGTCAGGTCACTGATCCGGCGGAAATAGTCAAAGTAATGAAAGAATGCGAGATCCTGCATTTGGGGCTGAAAGACGGAGAAGGTATCTATGTGGTGCCCTTGCATTTTGGTGTTGCGGGGACACCGGAAGCTCCCGTTTTGTATACACACAGTTTCAGCGAAGGGCACAAAATGGAACTGGTGAAGAAAAGCGATTACGGGTTCGTGCAGATGGATTGCGGTGTTGATCTTCAGCCGGCCGAAAAGGCATGCGGTTTTTCATCATCATTTAAAAGTGTCATGGCTGAATGCAGAGTGACAAAAGTTGCCGGAAATGAAGAAAAGCTGCTGGGACTTAGAGCGCTGATGGAACATTACTCGGGCAGTGCGGACTGGGAAATTCCCGAGGCGGCTTTAGATAATCTCGGGATCCTGAAGATCGAAATCAAAGAAATGATCTGTAAGGTACATGACTAAATCAGACATCAAATACATCAGATGATCTGATCACAAAATGATTTTTGTGGTAATCGATCAGACCGTCCTCCTTCATTTTACTTAGTTCTTTTGAAAGAGCGGTACGGTCGACACTTAGGTAGTCGGCCAGTTGCTGGCGGTCGAAAGGTATGTGAAGATCGAGTTTCCCGGTTTTGATATAAAGGCTGTTCAGATACGACATGACGCGTCCGCGTATCGTCTTTGGCGATATATGAAAACTGCGGCCTGAAAGAACGAGGTTTTTGTGCAGAGATACCATCAGAAGATTTGATATGATTTTTGAACGCCATGAGTCATTTGCTGCAGTATGTGTCTGTCCGGCGGCGCTTCTTATAATATTAAATGATGTATCAGAAGCAGACTTAACATGAAGAGCATCTGCCGAAAGAAAGAGGATCCTGCAGTCTTCATTTGCCGTAACATCGACCAAAAGAGGTTCGTCATTCAGATAGGCATAAGTTTCAGCAAAGAACTGTCCTTTGCTGATATTGCTGAGAATAGTACGATTACCCCAGATATCATTATTTTCGATCGAGACACTGCCGTCAAGAACCAGCCCCATTTTGTCTGTGAAAGAGCCGGAGTGAAGTATGATCTCCCCTTTTTGGTAAGATTTTTCGCTTGCCGAAAGATGGCTTAGTGCGCTCGTTATTTCTTCATCTGTCATTTCTCTGAAAAGCATGGTTTTACGAAGATCATCTTTCTTCATTACTGTTTTCCCCCTGTTAATTTCATTAATGCCCGTTTAAATGATGACTCAATCATAATATAAGCAAAGTTTGATAATAGAAAAATCAAATTACGTGGTAATAACAACGTACCATCATAGAACAGCGTACTAAAATATAACCATAAAATCAATCGGAAAACATAAGAATAAACCGCAGGAGGCAAGACGATGATCAGAAAAATTATCAATATAGACGAGGATAAATGTAATGGATGCGGACTGTGCGCAAACGCATGTCATGAGGGTGCGATAGACATAATTGACGGAAAGGCAAAACTGGTAAGAGAGAATTTTTGCGACGGGCTGGGTGACTGCCTGCCATCATGCCCGACAGGAGCGATAACGTTTGAAGAGAGGGAAGCACCTGAATATGATGAGGCCGCAGTAAAAGCTTCTCAGATAAAAAAGAATATGGAAGCCCGTATGGCAGCGGGCGGCGGCGGATGCCCGGGATCAAGAGCTATGACACTGGATGCTCAGCAGGAATCTTCTGCTGCCGGTATGAACAGAAGACAGGTCTCCAGGCTTGCGCAGTGGCCATGCCAGATAAAACTGGTACCGGCAAAAGCTCCGTTCTATGAAGGGGCTAAACTCCTGATCGCAGCGGACTGTACGGCATATGCTTATGCGAATATGCATGAAGAATTTATGAAAGGCAAGGTGACGATCATAGGCTGTCCCAAACTGGATGACATAGATTATTCCGAAAAGCTTACAGAGATCATAGCTGAAAACAATATAAAGAGCGTTACCATTGTCCGCATGGAAGTACCGTGCTGCGGCGGGCTTCAGGCTGCGGCTGAAAAAGCATTAAAAAACAGCGGGAAATTCATTCCATGGCAGGTCGTCACGATCTCGCGCGACGGACAGATCCTGGACTGATCATCAGAAAGGGAAATGATTAAATTAAAAATAAGGGACCTTGTTATTCAACAGGATCCCTTTTTTTCTGTTCTTATCACAATCTCATGTACCTTTGGAGCTATTCTGCGATGTGACCTTTTTCTCTGATAACATCGATGACCTGGTCAACGTATTTTGCACAGGTTCCATCGCTGCCTGCCTCGACCATGACACGGATAACGGGTTCTGTACCGGATTCGCGTACTAGTATGCGGCCCTCATCACCCAGCTCTTCGCTGACTTTTGAAACTGCAGCCTGAACATCAGGGTCATTCTGAGCGTCAGCTTTGTTCTTGACATAAACGTTTTTCAGCACCTGCGGATAGAAAACAACAGGAGCTGCCAGTTCGCTCAGCGGTTTTTCCTTGGCCAGCAGTACCTCCATCATCTTCAGTGAAGTCAGGATACCGTCGCCGGTCGTTGCATACTTTGTAAATATGATATGGCCGCTCTGTTCTCCGCCGATCCTGTGACCATTCTGTACCATATTCTCGTAAACGTATTTGTCGCCGACCTTTGTCTTTTCATATTCAATGCCGACCTTATCGAGAGCCTTGTACAGCCCGAAGTTGCTCATCACTGTAGTTACTACCTTGTTGTTGAGCAGCTTGTCGCGTTCTTTCATATAAAGGCCGTAAATGTAGATGATATGGTCACCGGTGATAACGTTGCCTTTCTCATCAACACACAGGCATCTGTCAGCATCACCATCATATGCGAAACCAACATCCAGCCCGTTGTCAACTACGAATTTCTGCAGATGTTCGATATGAGTGCTGCCGCAGTCTGTATTGATGTTATAACCGTCCGGCGCATCATTCATAACATAAGTCTTTGCGCCCAGAGCGTTAAAAACGTTTTTCGCGATCTGCCATGCTGCACCGTTCGCGACATCCAGACCGACTTTTACACCTTTGAAACTGAATTTGGACATACCAATCAGGTATCCTGTGTAGCGGTTGCGTCCTTCTACATAGTCGATCGTGCGGCCTATGCCGTGACCGGTCGCGACCGGGATACTGACTTTATCGTCTATGTATTCTTCGACTTTGAGTATAGTCTCTTCATCCATCTTTTCGCCGCTGCCGTTCAGCAGTTTGATACCATTGTCATAGTACGGGTTGTGTGATGCGGATATCATGATGCCGCAGTCGAAATCGTCAACTCGTGTCGTATAAGCGACAGAAGGCGTTGTTGTTACGTGCATGATATAAGCATCTGCTCCCGAGGCCATCAGCCCCGTACACAGAGCATATTCGAACATGTATGATGAACGTCTAGTATCTTTACCTATTACGATCTTGGCTTTTTTGCCAAGGCGGGTGCCATAGTACCAGCCGAGGAAACGCCCGATTTTTACGGCATGTTCGAAAGTAAGTGTATTGTTTGCTTCGCCGCGGAAGCCGTCTGTTCCAAAATATTTACCCATTAAAGTCTTTCCTCTCTCTCAATATCCAGGAAGTATTTGTAAGTGTCGACTGTCAGCTCGCCGCAGGCTTCTTCATCGCAGGCGATGATGGCACCGTTGTGCATCTGCAGAGCACTGCATGTCCATTTCTGTGAAACGCCGCCTTCGACGGTCTTGGCCAAAGCGCGTGCCTTGTTGTGACCTGAGATCAGAACGAGCACTTCTTTTGAATCTGTAACTGTTCCGATACCGACTGACAGGGCTGTTGCCGGTACTTTTTCCGGATCATCGCCGAAGAATCTGGAATTGACGATCCTTGTGTCTGTTGTAAGTGCCCTGAGACCTGTGCGCGATGAAAGACTGGTGAACGGTTCGTTGAAAGCCAGGTGGCCGTCAACGCCAATACCGCCCATGAACAGGTCTATGCCGCCGTATGAAGCAATCTTTTCTTCATATTTTCTGCACTCTTCTTCCGGATCTTCTGCCATACCGTTGAGTATATTGATGTTCTCAGCCGGCATGTCCACGAGATGATCGAAGAAATTATCGTGCATGAAATACCAGTAACTCTGGTCATGTTCGTGAGGCAGACCTACATATTCATCCATGTTGAATGTAACAACATTTTTAAATGACACTTCGCCGGCTTTGTTCATTCTGATCAGTTCCTGATATACGCCGATCGGGGAAGAACCTGTCGGAAGACCTAGGATGAAGGGTCTGTCTTCTTTATGGTTGTTGATTTTGTCAGCAATGTAATGTGCTGCCCAAAGTGACATTTTTTCATAATCGTCCTGTATGATTACTCGCATTTTAGTTTCTCCTTTTT
>CADCRD010000211.1 GCA_902803725.1 uncultured Eubacteriales bacterium | reverse complement strand
CATTATTGATAGTGAATTCTGAATGATACATTTCCCTTCTTTTGATCTTGTTTTCTGTTTTAATCGAACAACAGTTAGTGGCAAACTCGAAAAAAAGCTGATTTTTTCTAAAAACCACCTGTTCTTTACCGTTAATTGCATTAAAAACAGCCTCTATCGGCATGACAAGAAGATCAACACATCTTATTGGAAAGGATTTGATTAACATAAAATCATTTTAGCGTCTTATGTGAAACCACGCGCTCAAAAAAGTTAGAAAAAAAATCAAAAAACGATTTTTTGCCACTAAAAAATCCGTTGTGCCTATCCCATGTCTGCTTGATGATCTGTAACTCAGGGTGCCGGTCAGAGATAAATAATTTGGTTTTTTTCATAACACAAAACAGTTACTGTGATATACTGTTTAAAGAACATTTGTTAAGGAGGTAAATAAAATGATCAAAACAATTGCAACAGAAAAAGCACCGGCTGCAGTAGGTCCTTATTCACAGGGCAAGATCGTTGGAGGGATCCTGTACTGTGCAGGCCAGGGCGGCATCGACCCCGCTGTCGGCAAAATTGTTGAAGGCGGTGTTCAGGCTGAGGCTGAACAGGCATGCAAAAACGTCGGCGCCCTTCTCGAAGAAGCAGGAACAAGCTTTGACAACGTTGTCGAAGTAACATGCTTCCTTGCAGACATCGCTGATTTCGGTGCTTTCAATGAGATATATGCAAAATACTTCACTAACAAACCTGCAAGAACATGCGTTGCAGCCAAAGATCTGCCGCTGGGTATGCTCTGCGAGATCAAGGTCATCGCAGCTGTAGAATAGTTCTGACGTCAGGCAGTATGCTGCATAACCGACTCATGATTTATTGAATCAATGAAATTTCCACAAAAAAGATCCGGCTTCGATGCCGGATCTTTTTGTATTTATTAATTGAAGTGTGACTTGCCATCAGCGTCTTTAAAATGAGATCTGTTCGTAGATCGGATATCTGGCTGTGAGACCATTGGCCATAGCTCTCGCCTCTTCAATACCTGCTTCACGCTTTGTTGCCAGGATGTTCAATGCCCGGGCGATCTCTTTCATGTCAGCCTCGACCATGCCTCTCGTTGTTATGGCCGGAGTACCTGCACGCAGACCGCTGGTGATCGTCGGTTTTTCGGGATCGTTCGGTATAGCATTCTTGTTGGCCGTTATGTGAGCCTGCCAGAACAGGTTCTCAGCTTCTTTCCCTGTGATCCCCTTTGGCCTCAGATCGATCAGCATCAGATGGTTATCCGTGCCTCCGGATACAAGATCAAAACCTTCCTCAAGCAGCGCATCAGCCAGAGCTGCCGCATTCTTTACGACCTGCTGCTGATATTCTTTGAATGCGGGTTTCAGCGCCTCGCCAAAGCAAACAGCTTTGGCAGCTATCACATGCTCAAGCGGACCGCCCTGTGTTCCCGGAAATATCGCTTTATTGAAATTGAATCTTTCGTTAACTTCATTGCTGCACATTATGATGCCGCCTCTGGGGCCTCTCAGCGTCTTATGTGTGGTCGAAGTCGTAACATGTGCATACGGGATCGGACTCTGATGCAGACCTGCAGCAACCAGGCCTGCGATGTGTGCAATATCAGCCATCAGTACTGCCCCGACCTTGTCAGCGATCTCGCGAAAACGTTTGAAATCTATCTTTCTGGCATAAGCTGATGCACCACAGACGATCATCTTCGGTTTCACCTGCATTGCCTGAGCTTCGACTGCGTCATAATCAATACGGCCGTTCTCATCAACTCCGTACGGGATCATGTTGAAATACGTACCTGACAGATTCACCTTGCTGCCATGAGTCAGATGTCCGCCGCTGTCCAGGGACATACCCATTATTGTATCTCCCGGTTTCAGTACTGCAAAGAAAACAGCCATGTTAGCCTGCGCACCGGAATGAGGCTGAACGTTTACGTACTCCGCACCAAACAGCTTCTTTAATCTTTCTCTTGCCAGGTCTTCAATAATGTCAACGTTTTCACACCCGCCGTAATACCTCGCTCCAGGGTATCCTTCAGCATATTTGTTCGTCAGATGCGACCCCATGGCAGCCATGACTGCCGGGCTTACTATGTTTTCTGAAGCAATCAGCTCGATATGATTTTTCTGTCTTATCATTTCATCCTTCATTGCTGATGCTACTTCCGGATCCGCCTTCAGAATTTCATCAAAAGAAAACATTTTCGTCCTCCACTTTCTTCCCTTACATATATTTTGAACGTATTCTATCATATGTAGCATATAATGAAAACAACAATCTTTTTCATCTTTTCAGAAAGCTCTTTGGGAGTTATACT
>CADCRD010000210.1 GCA_902803725.1 uncultured Eubacteriales bacterium | reverse complement strand
CGATGGATACGATCTCGAAGTAACAGGAGGCGGAAAAGTTTCTGTTGTAGGAAATGCAACTGCTAAAACAACTGTAACTAATACATACACAGAGACCAAGGGAAGCCTGACTGTTAAGAAGAGCGTCACAGGTACTTCGACAAATAAGGTGTTCAGCTTCACGGTAACCGGACCGAACAACTTCAGCGAGACCTTCGAACTGAAGGATGGCGAGACAAAGGTACTGAAAGATCTGCCTCTTGATGAGTACACTGTCGTTGAGAACGAAATCGGTGAGAACGGTAAGGCTCAGATCGATGGATACACTCTGAGTGTTACCGGAAACGGAACAGCAAAAGTTGACCTTAAGACAAAGAAAGACCAGACTGTTGAGATCACAAATGCTTACACAGCCATTCCTATGACTGAAGCAACGGTTACGAAGATCTGGGACGATGCAAACGACCAGGATGGTATCCGTCCGACAGAACTCAAGGTTAACCTTATGAAGAATGGTACGAAGCATTCTGAAGTTACACTGAATGAGGCAAACGGTTGGACAGCTACAGTTCCGAATCTGCCTGTCAAGGATGGCACGACTGACAATGTTTATACTTGGGAGGAAGATGCTAACGCTCTTCCGCAGGGATATACACTGAAATCGCAGTCTACATCGGGAACAGTAACGACGATTACTAACTCGCATACTCCTGTACAGATCGTTCTGAAGGTCGTTAAGTCCTGGGACGATGCCGGTGCAGAGAACAACCGTCCGTCGGTTCTGACTGTCAAACTCCTGGCAGATGGTTCTGAAGTTCAGTCCTTTGATCTGACAGAAGCAGATGGATGGACCGCTTCGGCAACAGTTCCGAAGTACAAGAACGGAAGCGAGATCAGCTATTCCTGGACAGAGGGATCCATGCCGGATGGCTACACACTGCTGTCCAGTCAGGTGAGTGCAGATGGTCTGACAACGACGATCACGAACACTTACGATCTGTCCCGTGAGAAAACATCCGCAACTGTTAAGAAGGTATGGGACGATAACAATAATGCTGATCAGAAGAGACCTGCCAGCATCGAGTTTACACTGAGCAATGGAACGGTAGTTACATTGAGTGAAGCGAACAACTGGGAGCAGAAGGTCGATAACCTGCCGAAGTTTGATTCTGCGGGCAACAAGATCACCTATACCTGGACAGAGGGCTCCATGCCTGCAGAATACTCGAAGACGGGAGAAGATGTCAGCGCAGATGGTCTGACAACGACGTTTACAAATAAGTACACGAAGCCGGCTCCTGTCAAGGGAAGCCTGAAGGTAACAAAGGCACTCGGTGCGGATGCTCCGTCGGATGCATCTTCTAAGATCTATAAGTTCAAAGTAACTGGTACGAAGGGTTACGAAGCAAGCTTCGAGATTCAGGGCGCCGGCTCCTATGAACTGACGGATCTTGAACAGGATACTTACACCATTACCGAGAATACTGATTCTGCGGAGATTAAGGGATACACACTGAGTGTTTCCAATAATGGTGTAACAGTTGTGATCAACAGTGCGACCCAGCAGGAGTGCGTGATTACGAACACCTACACGAAGGATGTGGAGCCGACAGAGACCAATCCGACAGAAACCAATCCGACTGATACAAATCCGACCGATACGAATCCGACAGGTTCGCAGCCGACGGACAAGTCGCCGGATGAGGATGAACAGGGTCCTTCTGAGAGCACGACGACTCCGACACCTGATAAGGAGATCGAGAGCGTTACGATCGACGATAAGCCGGTATCTCCGGATGACTACAAGAAGAAGCCGGATGGTACGGTAGAGTTCAGTCCTGAAACGATCGAGGGTCTCACACGTGGTGTACACCGTGCCGTGATCAAGTACACAGACGGAACGATAGTAACGATTGATTTTGAAGTCCTTGCGTCTACAAGAGACGGCAGAAAGATCGTCAAGACCGGCGATGTAGCAGACAATAATATGCTCCCGACAGCGGCTCTCTTCGCTGTAGCTTTAGCGGCTGTTGCCATCGTGATCTTCAGAAAACGCCGTTCAGAGAGTGACGCTGAATAAGCGGACATAAATAGTATCACTTTATGAAAAGCAGTCCGGAGACTCTCCGGGCTGCTTTTTGTTTTAGATATGTTAATATAGAAGAGCAGGACCTCACTTCTATGAACCCTGATCTTTCTGAACGTAAAGGCTTCGTTCTTGTTGAGTGGGGCGGCGGAAATCTAGGATAATCCGATAAGGAAGTAGAAAATGACTGAGCAAATGAAACAGGCGATGAGGGCAAGACACACCGTCAGAAAGTTTGATGGAACGCCTTTGTCTGATTCAGAGAAAAGCACTCTCAAATCAAGAGTTGATGAATTGAATAAGCAATTGAATCTTTCCATTGCTTTGGTCGAGAGCGAGAAGACACCCGTCAATTTTATGGGTAAAGTTGTTCTGGGCGGAGAGGGTGTGAATACCTATTTCGTTCTGGCAGCAGATGACCGGGATGGTATTGATGAGATGCTCGGCTATGCCGGGTCTGACCTGTGCCTTTATGCGCAGATGAACGGTCTCAACACCTGGTGGATGGCCGGGACTTTTAACAGGAAATATGTGGAAGGATTTGTCAGTGGCAAAAAGATCGTAAGCATTATCGCTGTAGGCCACGGCAAGACACAGGGTGTGCCGCATAAGAGCAAGGATAAAGATCAGGTCAGCAGCTATTCGGGTGAAGCACCGGAGTGGTTTAAAAACGGTATCGAGGCAGCGCTTCTTGCACCGACTGCGCTTAACAAGCAGGCTTTCACTATCACCGGAGAAGGTAATAAGGTTAATCTGACATATAAAAGCGGACCTATGTCCGGCATCGATAAGGGAATCGTAAAGCATCACTTTGAGCTTGGAGCAGGCAAAGAGAACTTTGAGTGGACTTAACGTTTATACGTTCACTTGAAAGGGTAGGATTTGGCTTATGACTATCACCAAGAACAAACAATCCGTGGAAACGATTTCCAATATGGCGGAAAAAGCATTTCCGGATAAGAGAATCGCAGCGGTAAAAGAACTGACTGAAGGAATGTGCAATGTCACCTACGATATCACGTTTGAAGATGGCAGTGAAAGTATATTGAAGATCGCGGCAAAAGACAGAAGAGGCAATACCTCTAATGAAGTCAATCTGATGCAGGCGGAAGTTACTGCCATGAAACTGGCTTCCGAAAACTGTTCTTTTAAAGTTGCAGACATCCAGTATTACGATACGAGTAACACCATATGCGACGGGCACTATTTCTTTATGGAAAAACTGAAGGGTGATAATTTCGCTTTTGTAAGAGAGAAGATGTCCGAAGATGCAATCGCAATAGTGGATACGGAGATCGGAAAGATATCGCGGGAATTGTCACAGGTGAAGAACCCGGAATTCGGCTTTCTGGGAGAAGATAAGAGATACGATTCTCTGTTTCTCTTCGTAAAGCATATGCTGGAAAACCTGATCTCAGATGCCGGGAAAAAAGATATTGATATCGTATATGACGGACAGACATTACTGAATCAGCTGGAGACGGATAAAAGTGCTTTTGAAGCGGTAAAAGAAGCTTCTCTGGTTCACTGGGACATGTGGGCCGGAAATGTATTCGTCAATGACGGGCATGTGTCCGGAATCATTGACTGGGAAAGAGCACTATGGGGTGAACCGTTTATGGATGACCGTTTCAGAATGCATAACAGAGGTGAGCATTTCCTGGAAGGATTCGGTCAGACCTCGTTCTCGGAAGATGAATTAAAGAGATTACGCTGGTACGATATCATCCTGTATTTAACGATGATGATCGAAGTGTATTACAGAGAGTTTGAGGATGAGGGGCAGTACTTCTGGGCGAGAGAAATGCTCGGGAAGTGTATGTGAGTAGAAGCGCTTTTCAGATTGTGTGAACAGGATTCACTAACGGGGTAACTATGGCAACGGATATGAAAAAGATTAAGAGACTGAGAGGCGGGAATTGCCTGTTTGTCAGCGGGGATGGGAATACCCTTGTCGGGTTTAGTGGTCAGAACATTGCCTATGTTTATGACCTGTCGGGTGACAGCCT
>CADCRD010000209.1 GCA_902803725.1 uncultured Eubacteriales bacterium | reverse complement strand
TATGAGGTTCATGGCAGTGCTGAATGTCCTTTCAGGTGGCTGGTGTTCTCTGAAGGACTGGATGCAGGCCTCCTTGAGGATAAGCTGCACAAGGATCATGTCCAGATTTATTCAATGGGAAGATTTGCTGTTGAAAGCCGCGGCGGTGTGCAGGCTGCAAGGATATGCGCAGTAACTCTAAGAGAAGAAAAGGATGTAATTACAGGAATCAAAAAAGTGAAAGCTATGATCGAAAAAATGTAGTGTAAACAATATAGGCGTTGTAAGGCGATGATCCAGTATGTATATTTAAATGCAAAGAAAGATATTGATATAGAAAAATCAAAAATGATGGATTTGAACAGCCGTACAAAATTGTGTTGCACACAATTAAAGTATTGTGTGAGCCGGCAAACTGTATTATCGTTATATCAGAAAATGAACCAGGAGCAGGTATATGCTTTTGGAAAGAAGCATTCGAGCAATGCTGAAAGGCAAGTAACAATCAAATCGGAGGTATAACAAATGAAACAGTATGTAGTAGATGCTTTCACAGACAAGGTATTTTGCGGCAATCCTGCTGCTGTATGTATCCTGGATGGTCCCATGGACGAAAAACTGATGCAGGATATAACAATAGAAAACAATCTGTCCGAGACAGCTTTCGCTTATAAAAACGGCGACAAGTACAATCTGCGCTGGTTTACACCGGGCGGCGAGATCGATCTTTGCGGACATGCGACACTTGGAACTGCATTCGTTGTACTGAACTATGTTGAACCTGAGGCAGACAGCGTTACATTCAGCACTATGAGCGGAGATCTCATTGTTGACAGAAAAGATGATTTGTATGAGATGGATTTTCCGGCATATAATCTCAAACCTGTGGATGTTACAGATGCTATGGAGGAAGCGTTCGGCGTAAGACCGACAGAGGCCTATATTGACAGAGACCTGCTGTGTGTATTTGAGAATGAAGATATCGTCAAAGATATGCAGCCTGATCAGGCAAAGCTGGCAGAGCTTCCGGGGCTGCTCCAGCACTCAACTGCAAAGGGCAGCCATGAGGATACCGTTTCAAGATCATTTGCTCCCAAGCTGGCAGTTGCCGAAGATCCGGTATGCGGATCGGGACATTGCCATGTGGTACCATACTGGGCGGAAAAGCTGGGAAAAAACGAGCTTGAGTGTTTCCAGGCTTCAAAGAGAACAGGTACGCTGTATTGCCGACTGGAGGGTGATCGTATAAAGATGGCCGGAAAGGCCGCACTGTACTCGACAGCAGAGATCAATGTGTAGTTATGAGGCTTCGATGCGCAGTGCCATCATCATGATATTGTTCTTAATCTGTACAGAATAAATACGCAAATCAATAAAGAAAAATACCCATAGAGAGTGCACGAGGGACAAGCCCTGTGACTGCACAGCAACCTGCCGGAAGGTAAGGTGCTAAAGCTTGGAAGATGGGGCAGATCGATCAGTACTTTTACTCCCATCATCAAGATGGGAGTTTTCTTTTGATTATTTCGACTGTTTGATTAACAACATCTTTCTGTATTGGTTTGAACGAACAGTTGTGATAAGCAATAAAAAAAGAGGGAAAAAATTGTCGATTAAATAAAAAATATGTTTGGACTCTTGGAAAAGTTCAGAATTATATGTAAGATTATTATATAAAATGTAGTGTCAGTTTTTACATTAGCATAATATTTAAAGGGGGTATTATGATATGGAAAAAACAAAAGAAAAAAGGAAGCTATCTCTTGCGGGAAAAATATTCATAGCGCTGATCCTTGCGATAATCGCGGGTTTGCTGATGCAAGGTCATGCAGCTTTTGCTGAGACGTATATCCAGCCGTTTGGTACGATTTTCCTGAATCTGCTCAAATTTATCGTCGGGCCTATCGTATTGTTCTCGATCATGGCCGGCGTTGTTTCGATGAAGGACATAAGGAAGGTCGGCGCGATAGGCGGAACTACAATATTATACTATATGATAACAACTGCTTTTGCGACTGCGATAGGCCTGTTCTTCGGAAATGTGTTCCAAAAATATTTTCCTGTAATATCCAGTACGGATCTCAGCTTTAAAGCGGAAAAGGGGACTTCTGCAATGGATACGATAGTCAACATCTTTCCCAAGAATTTTATTGAACCGATACTGAACAGCGAGATGCTGCAGGTGATCGTGATGGCACTGATAATGGGTTTTGCAGCGACCCTGATGAGCAAGAATTCCGAAAGAGTGGCCGGCGGCATAAATGTTCTGAATGACATATTTGTGAAGGCGATGGAAATGATACTTAAATTGTCACCGTTCGGTGTATTCTGCCTGCTCTGCCCGGTAATAGCATCCAGCGGTGCAGCCATAATCGGTTCACTGGCAATGGTGGTCGCTGTCGCTTATATCGCTTATCTGGCACATGCATTGATCGTTTACTCAATTGCTGTCAGAACAGCAGGAAGAATGAGTCCTCTCCAATTTTTTAAAGGGATGCTGCCGGCGATAATGTTCGCTTTTTCCAGTGCTTCATCGGTCGGAACATTGCCGATCAACATGGAATGCACAGAAAAGCTGGGTGCGCCAAAAGAGGTTTCGTCGTTCGTTCTGCCTCTGGGAGCAACGATCAACATGGACGGAACGGCGATATACCAGGGAGTTTGTTCTATTTTCATAGCATCTTGCTTTGGCATAGATCTGACATTCGGGCAGATGCTGACTATAGTAGCCACTGCAACTCTGGCCTCCATAGGTACTGCTGGTGTGCCCGGAGCAGGAATGGTCATGCTGGCTATGGTGCTGAAATCTGTAGGTTTGCCTGTTGAAGGCATCGCGCTGGTCGCAGGTGTCGACAGAATATTCGATATGGGCAGAACGACTGTCAATATCACGGGCGATGCTTCGTGTGTAATGGTGGTTTCAAATCTGCTGAAGAACAAGCTGGCCTCCTGGTCAGGCTCTGAAGAGTGACCTGCACGCCAACCATTTTCAAGGTATTGCAGATTCTCTTCACTATTATATCCCGCATCGCATACGATTATTCTTCTATGAACTTTCAAAACAATCCGCCCGACGACTAAGGAATCGCCAGGCGGATTTTTCACTATTATATGCTGTCCGTATCTTTGATACGGTGCTCAGCATCTATGCAAGGAATGCAGCTTTTTTGCCGAGCAGTACTTCGCTCAGAAATGTCTGCGATTGGCAGACGATTGGCAGATGAAGTGGGAGTGAGAGTTGCGGTGATGCGAAGGTTTGTGTAAGTATATTGTTGTCAGAGCATTTTTGCAAAAAAATCATTATTTTGAGCATGAAACGATAAGCAAATTGGTAAAAATTAGGGGGAAAATAGGGAAAATGGCAGTTTTGGAAGAGATTAATTGGGATTTACAGGAGTTTAGAGCCTTCATTTTGCAAAATGATTATAAAACAGACAAGCTACACACAAAAAAATAATTATCCTTTGCAAAATCTTTGTGAAATACCTTGTTATACACAAAAGGACTTGACCAAAGAATATGTCCGGGGTATTTGACCTCAGGAAGTACAGGAACTATCATATATCTCCATGTTTCTGCAAATCTAAGAAAACCTATTTGAAACAGATATTTGTAAGGACATCAACAAAAGAAGAGGCGTGTAAATGGGCTGAATATCATTCTCCTGTCATGATACATGTTC
>CADCRD010000208.1 GCA_902803725.1 uncultured Eubacteriales bacterium | reverse complement strand
CTGACATGGGGTAAAGTAAAAGGTGCTGAAGGATATGATGTATTCTTTACAAAGTGCTGCAAGAACTGCAAGAAGGCAAAATACAAACGCGTCAAGACAATAAAGAACTTCAAAAAACTGAGAGTCGTAATGAGAAAGCTCAAGACCCGAACAGCATACAAATTCTATGTCAAAGCATGGGTAAAGAAAAACGGCAAAAAGAAATATATCGCAAAGAGTCCTTCTGCACATGCTTATACAGCCAATGGCAACAGGAAACACACTAACGTAAAGAAGATCAGGATCAGGAAAAAGAAAGTGATGCTCCGTTCAGGCAAGACGTATAAGATAAAAGCAAAAATCATCAAGTACAATAAAAAGAAAAAGCTGATAGATAAAAAACATGCTCCTGCTCTCAGATACATGAGCAGCAACAGCAGCATAGCAACAGTCAGCAGATCAGGCAAGATCAAAGCAAAGAGCACCGGCTCATGTAAAGTATACGTCTTTGCTGCAAATGGAGTGAACAATTTCGTCAAAGTTATAGTAAAATAAGATCAGACGTGTGTCAGGGGGACGGTTCCTCTGACACACTATATTTTTTAGGGAATTCCATGATGCAGCCTTTTTTCGGATTCACGACCTGGCTGATCCTCAGGTTCCCGACCAGAGAAAGCAGCATAGATGCCTGCGCATCCGTCAATTCAGTGGTTTTTGATCAGGTACTGGTGCATTTTTCTTGCAGCGTTCACACTGGCCACGTCCAGGGATCTATCCCCGTACGTTGTGTAAATATGATCCTTTGTTTCTATAAACGGTGTCGGCAGTTCCTTCGCATCCTTCAGCACACTCACCCGAACCGTTACTGCAGCGCTGACTTCCATGGCGCAGACGGCTGTTTCGCCGTCACCCTGGACTGCGTGGCAGTCTCCGATGGCAAGATGGGCCCCGGGAATGCTGACCGGCAGATAGATCGTGCTGCCGATGCCGAGTTCGTTGATATCCAGATTCCCGCCGTGCTCTCCCGGAGACTGGGTGTCACAGCTTTCCGCCGGGCAGGTTCCGATCACACCGATCATCATCCTGACAGGGATCTTTTTATTTCAATTAATCATTGACTGTACTGACAATATATGGCAGTATAAAAGGAAATAAATTACAATCATGACAGCGGAGGATATTATGACAAAATCGTATGACGAGCTAACTTTTACGGATGATTTTATGTTTTGCAAGGTACTTGAAAACAACGAGGAAATATGCAGGGAGATAATCGAACTGGTGACAGGCAAAAGAATATCAAGGATCAGTAGTCTGCAAAAGCAGAGAACGATCGAGCTGACACCGAATGGGAAAGGGATCCGTCTGGATGTGATCTTCGAAGGAGATGACAAGATCTATAACATAGAGATGCAGAATATGACAAATGAAGATCTGCCAAGAAGGTCGAGGTATTATCAAGGGATCCTGGATCTGGACATGATGGAAAGAGGCAAAAAGTATGAAGAACTCAACGATACGACTATAATATTCATCTGCACATTTGACCCATTTGGAGCCGGAAAGAGTGTATACACCTTAAAGCAATATATTGAAGAGGCTCCCGAAATCCAGTATAATGATGGGACAAACAAGATATTCCTGTCAGCGGAGGCGCCGCTGTCGGAAAGCATCACAAAAGAAATGCGAGACTTTCTGGATTTCGTAGGCGGCAGAAGCTTTAAAGGCGATTTGTCTGAAAAGATCCAGAAAGCGGTAAATCATGCAAAGAGCCAAACCGAATGGAGGAAAGAATATATGTTCCTGCAAGAAAAAATCGATAACGCCAGAGAAGAAGGCTTAAAAGAAGGCAGAAAAGAAGGTGAAAAAACAGGGATAATAAAATCTATCATCCAAATGAAAAAGAACGGAATGTCAAACGCTCAGATCGCTGATATCATGGAAATGAGTGAAGAAGAAATAGAGGCAATGATAGCTGAGAACAACAGCTAGAGAAATATCTGAGAAAGAGCAGCGATATTGCGTTTTGTATGAAAATCAAAATCCTCATATGTTCCAACATGATCACATAAACAACGCACCGGATCCAATGGCAAAATAATCGACCATTGGATTTTTATTGTTCGCAATTCGCGCTGCCGGCATTATAGCGAAACTGATTGGAAATATTATCATGAAAAAACACGTATAATTATTACTGTTTCACTCTTGAAATATCAAAAGCGGAATATGCCGATAATGAAACAAAAATGGTATAATAACAACAAGCTTAAACAAGGCGTTCAACGGAGGATGGAGCATTCATATGAGTTCAGGCCACGATCTTTGCAGAGGCGACTACGCCCGGCAGAACCTGGATAAGGATGAAATATGGCAGAAGCTAGACGAAGAACTGAAACTGACTTTTGATCAGATTTTCGGAAAGTTTGCTGAGATATATTGGACCCTGGTGACCAAGTACAATATCGCGCAGATGCCGGCAGGCAAGAAAGCTGCAGTCGTCTCGGTCATCCGGGATCTTGTGCTGAAAAACAATATATCAAAATTATGCCTGGCAAGATAAAGATAATGACAAAAACAGATAACAATGCTGTCAACAATGAGAAATATGCGGGAAAAAATATATAACTTAATAGAACCAAAGTCGAAAGGGTCACGCCTTAACATTTGCTATGATGGTGTGATGATAATGATCATAATACTGAGTTTTGTTCCTCTGATTTTCAAAGAGGACAGACAAGCATTCCATTTCATAGACAACTTTTGTGTGATTGTTTTTATAATTGATTATCTGCTAAGGTGGATAACAGCTGACTTCAGATACGAAAAGAAAAGTGTTGTTTCATTTATCAGATATCCTTTTTCGCTGATGGCGATCGTAGATCTGCTGTCGATTTTACCATATATCATTCCTCTCAGTGGAGCATTTAAAACATTTAGGCTCTTTCGTCTGCTGATAGCTCTCCGTATTTTACGAGTAGTGAAAATCTTCAGATATTCCACCAGCCTGCAGATACTGAAAAATGCTTTTTACAATCAAAAGAGAGCATTGATCATCGCCTTTATGCTGGTGGCAGGTTATGTATTTGTCACAGCTTTGGTATTATTCCAGATCGAGCCGGACACTTTTGATAACTTCTTTGATGCGATATACTGGGCAGCAATTTCTTTAACGACTATCGGGTATGGAGATATATATGCGACTTCGACCATAGGAAAAGCCATAACTATAATATCAGCTCTTGTAGGATTGATGATCATCGCTCTTCCGACAGGTATCATTACTGCGGGATATATGTATGAGCTTAGGAAGAATAAAAAGTAAACCATTGCTTTTCGCTGCAGACAGTTATTATGAACAGACAGCAGG
>CADCRD010000207.1 GCA_902803725.1 uncultured Eubacteriales bacterium | reverse complement strand
AGCGGACCGCCCAGAAATGCCACATTGCCCCGGATGACATGCCCGCATGCAAGGCCTGAGATAGTCTGATTTACTACTGCCTGAAATATTGACGCCGAAAGATCTTCGATACTCGCGCCTTCATTGATCATCGGCTGAATATCAGTTTTTGCAAATACACCGCATCTGGCAGCGATCGGATAGATCATCTTGTAATTTTTTGCAGCCTCGTTAAGACCTGCCGCATCTGTATTCAGCAGCACTGCCATCTGATCTATGAATGCCCCCGTACCGCCGGCGCAAGTACCGTTCATTCTCTGTTCTACCGTCTGACCGTAAAATGTTATCTTAGCATCTTCACCGCCAAGTTCGATCGCAACGTCTGTCTGAGGAATGATCTGCTCAACGGCATGGGAACACGCAACCACTTCCTGCTCGAAATATACGCCCAGCAGTTTTGAAAGCGACAAACCGCCTGAACCCGTTATAGTAACATTAAATGACACATCTCCCATCGTTTCCTTCAGGTTTTCAAACAATTCCGCAACCTTCTCGAATACATTGGACATATGTCTTTCATATCTGCTGTATAATATATTGTTTTCATCATCGAGAACCACCAGCTTGACGGTTGTCGAACCAACATCTATTCCTAGTTTCATATTTTTTTCCTGTTCTGATAAATTGCAGAGGCAAACGCCGTTGTTTTGATCATAGAGTATCGATCACACGGCATCACATCATATATAATTACATCGAAATATTATAACACTTTATGTCAGATAATTGTACCCCGATTTATTATTGTCAAACATCGCTATGCCCTGAAATCAACATGTGTCACAAATAGTATAATAGTGGTATAATCTTTGTCATGAAGAGTACTATCAGAAAATCAACATTCATGGCCATGTATCGGCTTTTGGACCGTGTCAGTCCTGTGGACTTCGACTGCGGAAAGCTATGCGGATGTGCATGCTGTGTTCCCGAAAGAAGCGAATATACTGATGATCTGGGTATATATCTGCTTCCCGGCGAAGAAAAAATATTTACAGGCAACGAAGACTGGATCACTTGGAATTATGACTATGCCGAAGACTATGAATTCCCTGATTCATGGTCAGGAAAAGTATGGTTCCTGTCGTGTAATACGCCGCCCGTCTGCGACCGGAAAAAAAGACCGCTGCAGTGCAGGACTTATCCTGTCGCGCCTCATATTTTACAATTCGATTCTGACAGAAAAAGTGATCATGCATCAGCAAGCTCAGATACAGATCTTACACATGGCAATGATGAAAAACTGATCCTGATTTTGTCAGATCTTGCTGCGCCTTATTCATGCCCTCTTATCGAAGCCGGCGAAAACAACAGCAACTATCAGGACGCAGGCAGCATGCTGATATTAAACGAGCAGTTTCTCAAAGCAACCTTCACTGTATGGAGCCGGCTTATAAAAGATCCCCTGATCCATGATCTTGTTCAGATGGATTCAGAGGACAGAGATTTCTTTATCCCGGTATACCCCTATAACTCCCCTGATGATATATTTTAGTTTATCTATTCATATTATCATTATTAGCGGGTCATAAAACCAGGATCATCCAGCCGCATGAACTCATTCTTATACAGTCTGTATATCATTATTGCGATATATGTTGTTCCCAGTATCTCTGCCAGAGGGAATGACCACCAGACAGCCATGACTCCTCCTGCCTTCCCAAGGAAAAAAGCCAGCGGCAATATCCCAACCATCTGACGCAGCAGCGAACTGACCAGAGAGATAACACCATGTCCTGTTGCAGCAAATACGCCTCCGGAGACTATGCCGAACGCTGCCGGCAGGAAACACCAGCTGACTGTTCTTAACGCCTGCATACCAATTTCGTACATATCATCTGTAGCATTGAACATTGACAGCAACAGGTGCGGCTGTGTCTGAAAAACGATCAGACCCGCACCCATGATCGCAAAAGCCATGCCAAGCGCAAATTTATAAGCGCTCATCAGTCTCTTTCTGTTCTTAGCACCGTAATTGTACCCAAATACGGGTGTTGAACCCTGATTTATGCCGATCACCGGCATGAATACAAATGACTGAAGTCTGCCGTATACACCCATTACAGCAACTGCAGTGGTTGAAAAACCTGCCAGGATCATATTCATTCCAAACTGCATCACCGATCCTATTGCCTGCATGATTATAGCCGGAATACCTACAGCATATATTTCTTTCAGAGTTTCTCTGTCAAAATGCACACCCCTGACTTTTACATTTATTTCCTGCTTTCCTTTGAACAGAACCATCATCATCAGAGTCGCCTGGACAGACTGTCCTATTACAGTTGCTGTCGCAGCACCGGTAACTCCCATTTCAGGGAATGGTCCTATGCCGAAGATCAGCAGCGGATCAAGCCCGATATTCACAAGAGCACCCGTCACAGAAGCAACCATCGGCATTCTCATATTGCCTGTGGCCTGAACGATTTTTTCGCACATCACACAGATCATTACAAAAACACTGAAAACAGTTACTATCCTCATATAAGCAGTTCCGTCAGCAACTATCTGCTGATCATCCGAAAACAGCTTCATA
Source organism: uncultured Eubacteriales bacterium (assembly GCA_902803725.1). Classification (GTDB taxonomy): domain Bacteria; phylum Bacillota; class Clostridia; order Peptostreptococcales; family Anaerovoracaceae; genus UBA3738. Next base: position 3,951 of record CADCRD010000207.1, on the reverse strand, counting down.
AATGCTCCGGAAAACAATCCGCCCAGCACTGCAAATACCGCCCAGTTGATGAACGACAGACGAAATCCGTTGGAAGCTGCCATATCGGCTTCTTCAAATCTTCTGGCACCCAGTCTTCTTGAGATCAGCGAGTTGACACCTACAGCAGTACCGATCCCGACAGCCATCATCAGAAATTGTACAGGAAATATCAAAGATACTGCAGTCAGTCCTTTTTCACCGGTCTGAGCAACAAATATACTGTCCACGATATTATATAGTGCCTGTATTATCATCGAGATCATAGCCGGCCACGACATACCTAACAGCAATCTGGGTATTGGGGCCGTTCCCATTTTATTTTGTCCTGGTAATTCTTGTTCTGTCATCTTTTCTGTCATATTCGAATTCTCTCTTTACTGTTATAAATCAAACTGTTTTTTCAGGACTGATGTCCTCAGCACATTCATCTATCATATACACATATTATTTAATGTCAACAAAAAATCCCCTGTCCTGACCATTTTGTCTGATCAGACATTCCACACTCAAATAATATCCAACACCTGAGATCAAAATGATATCCTGCTGGTCCTGCTCCATATACCGGCCTTCTCAGCATGCCTAGTCAGCTCTTCCCTGAAATCCGGATGGGCGATGCTGACCAGAGCCTCAGCTCTTTCATATGTCGATTTTCCTTTCAGACAGACAGCACCGTACTCTGTAACTATATAATGCACCGCAGAACGCGGAGTTGTCACTATCGTTCCCGGCTCAAAATACGGAACTATGTTTGATATGACCTGTCCGTCCCGCAAGGTGCGTGTGGAATGCATGCACAAAAAGCTCCTTCCGCCTTTTGATGCATAAGCTGCCAAAGCAAAATCAAGCTGTCCGCCGGTGCCGCTTACATGCTGAAATCCGACGGACTCAGAGCTTACCTGCCCGAACATATCGGCTGCAAGACATCCATTTACCGAAACAAACCTGTCTATCGCAGATACCACACTGTAATCATTGATATACTCTATAGGAGCGCAGCAGCACAATTCATTATTCTCAACAAAATCATACACTCTGCGGTCTCCGATCACTCCGCCATAGATTATTTTCCCATCGTCTGCATATTTGTTTCCCCTGAGTTTTCCTGCCTCATACATATCAACATACGGATCCGCAATGACTTCCGTATGGCAATATATCTCGCTGATATCAGACTGTGCCAGAGCTTTACCTACAGCAGTCGGCAGGGCTCCTATCCCCAGCTGCAGAGTGCTTTCATCTTCAACCAGTTGTGCTATATTTCCGGCTATCTTTATGTCGCACTCTCCCGGCACAGGCACAGGCACTTCGATAAGCGGCGGATCCGAACCTTCAATAATATGATCGACATCAGACAAAGGGATCTTGTTTTGGATCCCATGTGCCTGTTTAAGATTACGGTTCACTTCAACTATCAGTTTTTTGCTCGCCTCCGGATGAGCCGCACTGCCCGCGACCTGAGGCCCGTAATAAAAATTACCTTCTTCATCCATCGGTGCGACCTGCAGGACAGTGATATCCGGATGAACTATGTTTCTCATGTACCCTGCATATTCATGGAACAACATCGGCATGAACCAGGTGTTTCCTTCTTTGTTCATCTTTCTGTCGACCGCTCCGAAATGAGCGCTTATGAATCTCACATTTTCTGTAGATTCAGCCGCTTTATAACATTCAAACGGCTCTTTTCTCGGATTGATATTTGTGATTATCACGATATTGTGAAGTTCATTTATCCTCCGTGCCAGCGCGATGTCAAAATCATAGGCGAGGCATATATTGTCACCAAAATTCAGCTTATAACCATCCTGAACCATCGCAGCCGCCTGATCTGCGCTTACCAGTTTGCTGTTGTATTCTTTCTGTATTCTTTTGTTGATCATCATTTTCTCCATACATTTTATTATGTAAAACATTCTAACAAATAAAAGGCGCAAAAGAAATCTATGCGCCATAAATTGTTGATGTTTTTATTGATCATTATAATTATTCACAGTCTCAGTTCAGTCGCTGTATGTGACCCGAACTGCTGTCCGCCCTCAGAAGACATTGTCCGTCCTCTTTATAACCATAGTCAGTTATTCCCTCACCGGTATTCGGATTAAAATGTGAATAGACAAAGTCAGCTCCGAACAGCGCCAGAAGGACAGCGGCAAAACACCATCTGGTCCTGACCGGCAGCTTGTTATAAAGATCATCGAATAAAGGTCCGATTATGTATATACAGGCAGATCCTGCTATGGCGAATATCAGCAGTCCTTCAAGACATACCCGGCCGTTGATATTCAAAAGATATCCGCTGTAATCCCACCATTTTGTTCCTTTCGTATATTCAAGAAACCAGCTGGTTACATATTCGACTATCCCGCACAGAATAAAGGTCAGAAGGAATGTCAGTATAGGCTTTTCTCTGAACCTTTTCAGAACGACCAGCACCATCGTGCCGCCAACCCCATAGATCGGCAGCCAGGGGCCGAACATGGTACCTCTGTTTACAAATACATGATCCTGCACAAGATGCAGACCCACTTCCCAAAGCCATCCGATAAATGCAAATGTAAAGAAGATAAGAACAAGGTTTACAAACGAATAGCTTCTGTCCCACTTCTTTTCATCCACATCAGCATGCTTTGAAACAAGATGAAGAGGATACTCTTCATTATCTGTCCTGACATACAGACTCTCATCGTTTAGCAGTTCAATGTTCTCGATACCACGCTCATAGCTTTCAGCACGGATCGCGGCATATAATTCTGTTTCAGCAGCAGTAAAATACGGATTGAAAAAAAACACTCCAACAAGGCCGGCAGTAATGAATTTCAGGAGATACCAGTACCAGAAAGACAGATCAAATACAAAGGTCCTCCATTTGTTTCCATTCATCATCTTACGGGAAAGTGTGATGGCATCTTTCCATTTGATATCCGGGTTCTCCGCCATTATAAACGGGACCAGCCTGTATGAATACTGCTTTATGAACATTCCGGCTATAGTCAGTGACCAGAGCGCAAAGAAAAGGTTCTTCATGAACATTACTATCGCCGGATTAATATAATTTCTTTCATTAAAGAGGAAAAACAGTCTTCCGAACCTGGTTTTAGGATGATTTTTGTTTTCGAGGAAAAAACGTCTTTCACCGATCAGGAAGTTGCTTTTTATTACAAGAACAAACACCATATTGAGAAGGACCGCCAGCATCGCAATTGCTATCATGCCTCCGCTGGCTCCGCTGCTGATCTTCTTTATCATATCCGTAAAAGAAGATTCGATACCGCGTTTTTCCTGGATCCCTCTTACCAGATAATTCAGTGAGCCTCGTTTGGCTATGATTTTAAGGTCACTGTCTCCTTTCAGTTCCAGTCCGGCCTTTTCCAGAGCTTTTTCCAGTTTTGTTTTATCGGCCAGAATATTTTTTTCATGATCGCCTGTCTGCCTTGACTGCTGGACCTGTTTATAACTTTCATTATACATGCCCACAGCGCCTAAACTGTCACCGTATTCTGCAAACATAAAAGCCATCAGCATGCAGACAAAAACTGCGATCCAGTAATTGCGTTTAATATTCGAACGGGCCTCGGACTTAAGTTTCTTTCTGTCCCACTGCCCTTTATATTTTTCTTCGATGCTCATATTGTTTCTTTCCTTGAAATGAATTATCTAGCAAGCCTGAATCGGTGATCGAATACAATACTTACATGGATGTCTGAATTATATTAATGAAAAAAGATTTCGGGCAAGCCTGTAAGCCGGGTTCTGTCTTGGACAGTCATCTGTCTTGGACATACATTGCTGCATGCCTCCAGCGACCTACCTTCCGGGAGCCTGCGGGCAACAGGCTGTGACCCCTGCTTGGTCTTGCTCCGGGTGGGGTTTACACGGCCGCCGTGTCTCCACGACGCCGGTGAGCTCTTACCTCGCCATTTCACCCTT
>CADCRD010000206.1 GCA_902803725.1 uncultured Eubacteriales bacterium | reverse complement strand
TTGCGATCAGGTGTGGAAAAGTCAAAAAAATGTTGCTTTTTTGCACCTTCAAGCCTTGTTGATTATTGTTTCTGAAAATGCGAACATCAGTTGACATAAAAACTGTCATATAAGCGAAAATGCTTACTCGAAAAAAATAATTTTCAGAATATACAGCAGGCCGGCTTGAGGCCTGATCTGAATTTCACATTTCGGGGTCTGTTATCAGCTGCAGGAATTCATCAAAAGAATCGATGCTGCTGTTGACGAACTGTAACAGCACCGGCTCCTGAAATTCGTATTTTCCCGTTGGCAGCAGCATGGCGCCGATGGGTGTATGAAGAAGACTGCGTTCCATTTTGATGATGTTTTTTTTGCTGGCAGCCGAAACGATGAACTCACCGTTATTGGTGATGTAATACACTCCGAATATATCATTGCTGAGCAAGTAGTTTGGATCATTCACATGATCATTGTTGCTGTTGAAGGCCATATAAAGTCTGCCGCTTTCATGTTCAGTTATCATAGTATTGTATTCAAATTCCAGCGGGTCTTCCTCAAAGTCGTCCGGATCAGCCAGTATACGGTATACTGTAATGAATTCAGGGTGTGCCAGTATCATTGCGGCTTCGGTATTTGATATATGCATGCCCGGTCCGCGCTCGCATGAAGACACCCTGTCTCCCTCGATCGTTATGTCCGTGACCAGCAGTTCGTACCGGCTGTCGTGTTCTGCAAGGGAATTGCTGATATAATGACCGTCTTTCTCTTGTATAGTATTTTTTAATAATGAAACCAGCGGAAGATCAGGAAAGATATCTTTGCAGCTGCTGAGCATTCTGCCGGAGTATTCTGCACCGGCTGCGGAATTGTCAGATATATGTTTGATCTCTCCCTTTGCATATTCCGAACTCAGATAACGCCGGCCTTCACTGTCCTTCGCCAGGCATCTCATGATATAGTAATTCACCAGCTGTTCAGGTGAAATGATATCTGTGCACAGTTTGTCAAACAATGCATCAAATTCGTCAGCATCCAGAAAGGCAGGCTCATCGATGAGAAACCTGTATTCATTTATACCTTCGGTGAATTCGGGGGATCTGCCTGTAATGTGATTGTAATATCTGGTGAAAACAGCTCTTGCTTCGCGTTCGCTCAGCAGAACATCCTGTCCGCCCAAAGGACCGATCATGGTCTGACGGATCAGAGCGATCTCATCAGCATCTTCCGACCAGACGCTCTTGTAATTGTCCAGCCCTTCGGATTCCGTATCAAAAGAGAAGAACTGAAAGAGTTCTTTGGCAGCAGGATGATTTTTTATGTGCCAGTGTATGCCCATGGCGACCTCGCCCATGAGTCTTGTATCGGTTGCAAAGGCCGATACAAATTGCTTTTCAGCCTCTTCTTTCGGGCCAAGACCGCCCTTGATCAGCCGTAATTTCGTTTCGCTCATTGTGCCCGGGCCTTTCTCTTTTATTTGTAATTTTTGATCGTGCCGATTTCCGTAACAGGCCACAACCGCAAAAGAGCAACTCCGGAAACATTGTCTATGTCGATCAGTCCCACGATATCGCTGCGGCTGTCCTGACTGTTGCATCTGTTGTCTCCCATGGCAAATATCTTGCCCCTGGGGATTTTGAGATTCCTGACCTTGCCTGGTGTGTATTTATCGAGAGTGTAACTCTGATTCTGCTTTTTGCCGTTGACATATACGTCACCGTCCCTGATGTCTATCGTGTCTCCGGGGATCCCTATGACTCTCTTGATGTACAGTCTGTTGTCATCTTTCTCAACGGGGAAAACGATGACCTGGCCGTGCTTTGGTTCCCCGATGTTATACGCCTGACGGGACAGGAGCAGATAATTATGATCCTGCAGATTTGGCAGCATCGATTCTCCGCTGACTATGACCGGCTTGATGAAGACCAGCACAGCTGCTGCGATCGCGATCGCGATAACGGCATCTTTGATAAATTCTTTGTGTTTGCTGATAAATCCTTTTGTATTTTCCATGCAGGTATTATAACACAACAGAAAAGTATTGACACAAAGAATATGCACAACTATAATGTTTCCATCAAACAACTGAAAAGAAATCCTTATTAAGAGTGGCTGAGGGACTAGGCCCAGTGAAGCCCGGCAACCTGAGCGCATATGCGGCTCAAGGTGCCAATTCCTACAGAAGGCAGAAATGCCCGATGAAAGATGAGGTGAATGATGAAATCAAAACCCTCTTCTTTTGAAGAGGGTTTTACACATCTATAAAAGCTTAAGCATGATGCTGACAGGATTTCTTGAAAAATGCACTGTATATCATAAACAGAACGGGAGGTATATATAATGAAAAGATTTTTTACATCAGAATCAGTAACAGAAGGACATCCGGACAAGATCTGTGACCAAATATCGGATGCGATAGTTGATGAGATCCTGAAAGGGGATCCGGAAGGCGGCAGAGTCGCTGCCGAGACAACGGTAAATACAGGTTATGCGATGGTCATGGGGGAGATATCCACATCGTGTTATGTGGATATCCCGAAGCTGGCTCGCAAGGTCAT
>CADCRD010000205.1 GCA_902803725.1 uncultured Eubacteriales bacterium | reverse complement strand
GGCCTGGCAGATGTGCATATATCCCAGTCAACAGGAACACGCAAAAGAAGCGAGTCACGCACGCAGCCTCCTACAACATAGGCCCGGTGCCCGCTTCTATGCAAAGTCTCAATTATTCGCTGTGCTCCTTCAGGGATCTCGATTCGCATGATGGATCACCCTTATGCCGGTGCTAGAACTTTTCTTTGATGTCACCGACTTTATCTTTTATTTTCTCGTCGATATCTGTCTTGTCCAGAACATCATCTACTTTATCTTCAACAGTATCTTTGACCTTTTCAGCCTTTTCCTTGATTTTGTCATCGATATCTGTCTTGTCCAGAACATCATCTACCTTATCTTCAACCTTATCTTTGATCTCATCAAATTTGTCCTTAAAGCCCATTTTGTTTCTCCTTTCTGCACTGCTTCTCCAAAGGAAGCATTTTTTGAATCGTTAAGCTTATGTTCATATTATACAACAATATTCATCTATATATTATTGTTTTTTTCAGTTCAGGCATATTGACAGCTGAGGCATTGTAAATCTAAAGCAGCAGACATATCAAAAACGAATAGTGACGAGCCTGCTGCCTTGTGATATACTGATGCAGGCGCGGCAGGCGCTGTCCGTAACAGACGGCACGATAACACAAAGGAGAACAAATCAATGGACAATATCAAACTGGCAGAACGCTTATTTCCGGAAATAACAGCTACACCTGAGGATATCGAAAAAGAATTCCCGAAAAGAGAACTTCCTGAAGGAGCTATGGTAACAAGGCTCGGACCGAGTCCCACAGGTTTCATGCATCTTGGGAATCTGTACGGCGCATTCGTGGACGAGAGACTGGCTCATCAGAGCGGCGGCGTCTTTTACCTTAGGATCGAAGATACCGATGACAAAAGATATGTTGAAGGAGCCGTTGATACTATCATAGACTCTCTGGATTTCTTTGACATACATTTTGACGAAGGAGCAGGAAAAGACGGCGAAACAGGAAATTATGGTCCTTACTCGCAGAGTGAGAGAAAAAACATTTATCAGACATTCGTAAAACAGTTAGTGATAAACGGCGATGCTTATCCCTGTTTTCTCTGTGAAGAAGAGATCGCTGAGATCCGCGCAAAGCAGGAAGCAAACAAATGCACTCCCGGGATCTATGGCGAATATGCAAGCTGCCGTGATCTGTCAGAAGACGAGATAGAAGAGCAGCTCGCTTCAGGTAAACCGTATGTCATTCGCCTTCGTTCAGGCGGCAGCCCGGATGATCCGAAAGAAATCTGCGTAGAGGATGCCATCAGGGGAGAAATAAAAATGCCCGGAAATTTCCAGGACGTTGTCATTCTCAAGACGAACGGGATCCCGACTTATCATTTTGCTCATGTTGTAGACGATCATCTCATGCGTACGACACACGTCGTCCGCGGTGAAGAATGGCTGTCTTCACTGCCAATACATATAGAGCTGTTTGACAAACTGGGCTTTGAACGTCCGATATACTGCCACACAGCTGTACTGATGAAATCTGAGAACGGTAACAGAAGAAAGCTCTCAAAACGCAAAGACCCCGAACTCAGCCTGAGTTACTACAAAGAAATGGGTTATCACCCGCAGGCTGTCAGAGAGTATCTGCTGACACTTCTCAACTCAAACTACGAAGAGTGGCGCTCAGAGAACCCGGAAACCCCGGCGGAGGATTTCCCGTTTACAACAGAAAAAATGAGCACATCCGGTGCCCTCTTTGACATCAACAAACTGAATGATGTTTCAAAGGACACACTGGTGCGTATCAGCGCAGAGGATCTTTATGATTTTCTTACCGGATGGGCCGCGGAGTATTGTCCTGAAGCGCAGGATGATCTTGCAGACAAAGAATATCTGCTGAAGATACTCGACCTGGGCCGCAGCGGCAACAAACCGCGCAAGGATTTTGTGAATGCGCAGCAGATGCTTGATTTTATAAGCTACTTTTTCGATGACCGTTTCAAAATCGAGGAAGAAATGCCGGCCGAAGCAGCGGACGATGCCAAAGATATCCTTAAAGCTTATCTTGAAACATATGATCATTCAGACGATCAGGAAAACTGGTTCGGTAAGATCCGTCAGATCGCTTCAGATATGGGCTATGCCGCAAAACCAAAGGATTTCAAAAAACATCCCGAAGAATATAAAGGCCACGTTGGTCACGTTTCAACAGTGATCAGGATAGCCAT
>CADCRD010000204.1 GCA_902803725.1 uncultured Eubacteriales bacterium | reverse complement strand
TTTGCTTTATCGAATGCATCATTTGCTCTGTCGCTGACATCGATAATAGTACCGTCTGTCTTCACGACTTCAACATTGCATTTAAATCCGAATGCAGCGATGATGCTGAGAAGAATTCCGCCGGGAGCAACGAGAGCAGCAACAGCTCCGGCTGTTACAGGCAGATTCAGTAAAGTCTCACCATCATTCTTTCTTACAACTATTCTTGAAACATTACCCTTGTTTACCAGTTCTTTGACTTTGCCTGCAACATCAGAACCATGGTCGCTAATGGACTTGCTGCCCAGCGTATCGATATTTTCTTCAATGTTGATTATGGCATCAACAACACTGCCGTCACAGGCTTCAAGTGCTTCCTTAGCCTCTTTGTAACTTACGCCGGTTCTGTCCTTTACCAGTTCGATCTTTTCCAGAGTTACTTCCATGTTTACCTCCTTAACTTATCCCGTTACAAAAGTTTCGCTTTTCAGATCTCCGAAATCAAAATGATAACGAGCATATTCAGTCATCATCTTCATTATCTTTTTGCAAACATTTTCCTCGAGAGCAATTTTCGCAAGGCTCTCAAGAGGATTATCCAAAAAGTATTTTAGTATGTTTATGATACCAAAATCGATCTTATAAATCAATGTATCATTCTCCAGAGTGTGACAATCCTCACAGATCACACCTCCGTCCGCGATGCTGAAATAAGCCGGCACTTCCGGCTTCCCGCATCTCGTGCATATGTCCAGCTGCGGCATTACGCCCAGTACCTTAAGAGCCTTCACTTCATAAGCAAGCACGATGGTCCCGAATTTTTTCTTTCTTTTTTCCAGTTCTCTCAGCATGTCAACCGTAAGATTGAATAGCCCCGGCGCAGGCATGCCTTCCGCCGTAAATTTGTCTGTCAGTTCCAGCGCATACGAAGCGTTCATGTATTTATCCACTTCTTCCCCTATTCTGTAAAAACTCTTTATCGGTTCACCGCTGTTTATATTAAAAAAATCTCCTTTTTTGTACAGCTGATAATTGCCATACGTAAAAGGCCGAAGAGCCAGTGCCTGTTTGCCTCTGCTCCTCTCATTCAGACCTGTGCCTGCACTGATCTTGCCATATTGTTTTGAAAACAATACCACCATGCGCCTGCCGCCTGCGATTTTTGTCTGTCTTAAGATAATACCTTCAGTTTCCGTGATCATTGTTCATAATAACCAAAATTCGATAATGCTATATCAGAGTCGCGCCAGTTTTCTTTTATCTTTACCCAGGTTTTGAGATTGACGCGGCATCCGAGAAGAGCCTCGATTTCTTTGCGGGCTGCGACCCCTACGCCCTTCAGCGTATGGCCCTGTTTGCCTATGATGATTCCCTTGTGCGATTTCTTTTCGCAATATATGACCACACTGATGTCTGTCATCTTGGGGTTTTCTTTGAAATATTCGACCTCGACCGCAATTCCATGCGGAACTTCTTCATTCAGATACATCAATAGTTTTTCTCTGACGATCTCGCTTACAAGAAATCTTACAGGGTTATCCGTTGCCATATCCGGCGGAAAATACATCGGCCCGTCTTCCATGTGTCTTTTCACGGTGCTGATCACATCACTGACATTCGTATTCTTTTTTGCAGAAATACCTAAAATGCCGTCAAACATTCCCAGCTCACTGTATTCATCAAATATCTGTTTATATTTATCGGGACCGAATGTATCGATCTTGTTTATGATCAGATACTTCGGTGTTTTGACTTCTCTGAGCAATTCAACGATATATTTATCTCCCGGACCGCTGGAAAGTTCATCATCTACAAGAAAAAGAATTACGTCAACTTCCTCGAAAGTGGCCAGCGCACTTCCTGTCATGTATTCTCCCAGTTTGTTTCTGGGTTTATGTATGCCCGGAGTATCAATAAAGATCATCTGAGTGTCTTCATCATTATATATGCCTCTGATGCTGTTTCTGGTCGTCTGTGGTTTGTCAGTCGCAATCGCGATTTTTTCTCCCAGTATCGCATTAAGAAGTGTTGACTTGCCTACGTTTGGTCTTCCTATTATTCCTATGAATCCGCTTTTCAAATCAGTTCCTTTCTTTTTTTAATTTATTGCAAGATATGACACTCAGAGCCGAAAGCCTTTTGGCAGAAGTTCACAGATCCTGTATTCCTCCAGATGATCTTCATCCTCTCCGCTGATCACTCTGAGGTTTTCACCGAACTCAAACATGAATTGTCTGCATACTCCACAGGGCCAGGCACTGCCGGAACCCGAACAGACAGCTATTGCTTTAAATTCTCTGTATCCTGCACTGATCGCTGCGGCAAAAGCGCTTCGTTCTGCACATATACCGGCCGGATAACTTGAATTTTCAATATTTACTCCTGTGAAAACATTGCCCTCTTTTGTCAAAAGAGCAGCACCCACTTTGAATCCGGAATATGGCGCATATGCATTAGAAGCGGCATTTTTTGCTGTTTTGTATAGTTCTTTATTTGTGATCATCACTGTTTCCTTTTGCTTTCGCATCCGCTTTGCAGCGGGACTCATCTGACCAGGCCGATAGTGTTCATTATTTGTTCTTCTGCTGAACGCATTTGTTGTTTTTCATCATCATCCATATGATCATAACCCAGAAGATGGAGGATACTGTGAACGAAAAGATAGACATATTCACGTTCAGTACTGTGGCCGTACTCTTCAGCCTGCTCAATTGCCCGCTGGTTGCAGATCACAACATCTCCGAGGGCAGCCGGTCCTTCTTCAGGTATATCCTCGGGTCCGTAAAACTGCGGAAAGGAAAGCACATCCGTGGCCTTGTCAATATCCCGGTACATTCTGTTCAGCTGTCTGATCTCGTTTTCATCAACAAAAGTTACGCTGATCTCAATATTGTTATTTGTTATCCCATGACCGGCCAGTATCTCTGCCGCAGCCTTTTCCATGTTCAGCATAATATTCTCCGAAGGGAAAACATCTGCAGCTCTCCCATCCTCAATGATATCTTTCTGTTCTCTGACTGCCGCACCTGATAAGCCGGGCATCAGCTCCCTGCCTGACGAATCAATCCCGCTGAAAACCAACTCCATCTGTTCACCTCTCATTATAATCACTACTTTGCTCTGCTGTATGATTCGGGCTCAGCCGGCCCGAATCCTTACTCAAACAGATGACACTCAAGATGCCATCATCTAATTACAAGAGAAAATGACTCATTCCCATTCATCATCATCTGAATGATCTTTATAATACCGGTCATAAGCATTGATTATTTTCTTTACGATCCTGTGTCTTACAACATCTACATCCTTTAGTCTGCAGATCTGAATGTCGCTGATATGATCAAGTATCCTTACAGCCTCAACGAGCCCTGATTTTTTGCCCCTCGGCAAGTCTATCTGAGTCAGATCTCCTGTTACGATCATACGGGAGCCGAAACCCATTCGTGTAAGAAACATCTTCATCTGTTCTTTTGTTGTATTCTGTGCCTCGTCCAGTATGATGAAAGCGTTGTCGAGGGTTCGTCCTCTCATGTAAGCAAGCGGAACGATTTCGATAACTTCTTTTTCCTTCAGACGCATAGCGCTCTCACGGCCGAGAACATCATATAATGCATCATACAGCGGTCTGAGATACGGATCGACTTTTTCCTGAAGATCTCCCGGCAGAAAGCCCAATCTTTCTCCTGCCTCAACAGCCGGTCTTGTGAGGATGATCTTCTGGACTTCTCTGCGTTTGTATGCTGAAACAGCCATTGCGACCGCTATATATGTTTTACCTGTTCCTGCCGGACCTATGCCAAAGACAACCTCTTTTTCACGGATGGCCCTGACATAATTTTTCTGTCCTATAGTTTTTGGACGCAGAGGCTTGCCCATGTGAGTATAGCAGATTATATCCTTTTCAATGCTGCTTTCTGTATAGGACATGCCCTTATCCGACAGCGACATTACATAAGCGATTTTCTGTTCATCCAGCTTTTCGCCGCCGGAAATAATGCCGATAAGTTCATTGATCACCTTTTCTGCAGATTCAGTATCTTCGCCTTTTAGTATGAGCTCATTATCTCTTTGTATTATATCTATCCTGAGATGCTCTCTGATGATATCCAGGTTGCTGTCCATATTTCCGAACAGTTCGCTTCGGTCAAGTTCATCAGAAAGTCTTATTTTTACAGTATTGTTTTCCAAATAATAATCTCCTGCCTGTTTAAAAGCTGTCTACATAAATGACCCGGTCATATGCCGGGTCATTTGCATGCGTTTTAATAAATTAAGTCTCTGCCTCCGGCTTAGTACCTCTTAGCCTTTTTTCTGGCAGCTTCAGACTTTTTCTTCCTTCTTACACTCGGTTTTTCATAGTGTTCGCGCTTTCTCAGCTCGCTCATAACGCCATCACGAGCGCAAGAACGCTTGAATCTCTTAAGTGCACTTTCCAAGCTTTCATTTTCTTTTACGATTACCTGTGCCATTCCGTCCTCACCTCCTGACGTTAATAAATTTCCTGTTTTCAAAAGTAATAGTATTTTACGCTGATGTTATTGTCCGATCATGCGTGTATACATCTTTCTTTTGAACTCAGCCATAGTATTATACTATCAACCTGGTGGCCATGTCAACTTTCTCTTTCCTAAAATATGAAGATGCAGATGTTTTACTGTCTGCATGCCATCTTCACCGCAGTTGATAAC
>CADCRD010000203.1 GCA_902803725.1 uncultured Eubacteriales bacterium | reverse complement strand
TCGATGGCGGCAGGTCTGTATACGTCACATGCACACAGCATAGGTCTTTTGCCTGTCTGTTTGAGCCATGATGCCAGCTTGCCGCAGGTAGTGGTCTTACCTGTACCCTGCAGACCGACCATCATAAGGATCGTAAGACCGGATGATGAGAATGTAAGCTTGCTGCCTGCACCGCCCATCAGATCTGTCAGTTCCTTGTCAACGATCTTTATTACCTGCTGTGCCGGAGTCAGACTTTCCATGACCTCCGCGCCAAGTGATTTTTCCTTTACAGAGGCAACAAATTCTTTTACTACTTTAAAGTTTACATCTGCCTCGAGAAGAGCCAGTTTGACCTCCCTCATGGCCTTGTCTATATCTTCTTCAGTAAGAGAACCCTTGCCCTTGAGTCCTGAAAAGACTCCGTGAAGTTTTTCGGATAAACCTTCAAATGCCATATCGTTTTCCTTGTATATACTGTTTTCCGGTCCTCATAAACCATCAAACGATCAGTTATTGAGACCATCTGTTATCTTTTTGATCCTGTTCAGCTTCGCTGTCAGTTCCCTGTTGCCGCTGTTCTCTCTTACAAGCTCGTCTATCAGACTGTCTGCGCAGGCGATCCCCTTTCTGGTATCATCAAACCTGGCGATGAGTCTGAGCTTTTCTTCATATCCGTCCAGCAGCGCTTCTGCCTTTTTCAGAGTATCATGGACACCCTGACGGCTGATGCCGAATTCTTCGGCTATCTCAGCAAGCGTCAGATTCTCTTCATGATACAGATTGATGACCTGCTGCTGACGCTTTGTAAGAAGTGCGCCATAGAAATCATATTCGAGTATGTATTTCGCATTTGTATCCATGCCGCTCAAGCTTCCTTCCATAAATCGTGTCAAGCCTTTTTACTTGCCACCATGGGACTATAACACAAACAATATGCCGCGTCAAGATATTTTGCTTTACATTTTTATTCCGTTTTTCCATTCCCGGCTTAAGATCATTCCGCGTCAAAACCGTCAGCGATATGGGCCGGCAATACGATCCGTACAATTTTTTAAAGAATGCAGAAAAATCAGTTTTCAAATAATAATATTTTGGCAGAATCATTGATAAAGAGACTATTTGTGATACAATTATGGTCCAAAGCAATATTGAGCGTAATAAAAATGTTTTTACTCTGATAACTGATTATGAAAGGAAAAAGAAATGACTTATGATGAGATAGTGAAAACTGCGCAGGGGTGCATAGGCGACAAATGTAAGGCTTGTTATATCTGCAACGGCAGGGCATGCAGAAATACTATACCCGGACCCGGCTCAAAGGGCGTCGGTGACACGGCCATCAGGAACTATGACAAATGGCAGGAGGTCAGAGTCAATATGGATACGCTGTGCGGAAACAAAGATGTGGACACTTCCTTTGAATTGTTCGGCCGCACATTCAAATACCCGTTTTTCGTTGCACCGGTCGGAGCAGTCTTTCTTCACTACAGCGATAAATACGATGATCTGAAATACTTTGAGACGGTCGTCAAAGGTGCGGCAGATGCCGGGATCGCTGCATTCACAGGCGACGGACAAAACCCGATCGTTATGGAAGGCGCCTGCAAGGTCATTGGTCAGACAGGAGGTCTGGCTGTTCCCACTCTAAAACCATGGGGGCTCTCCGTGATCGAAGAAAAGATGGCTATGATCAAGGCTGCCGATCCGTTTGCGGTAGCTATGGACATCGATGCTGCAGGGCTTCCTTTCCTGAAGGGACAACAGCCTCCGGCAGGCGGAAAAACAGTCGAAGAACTCAAAAACATCGCCAATGCAGCCGGAAGGCCTTTCATTCTCAAGGGCATCATGACGTCAAAAGCAGCCATCAAGGCTCAGGAGGCAGGCGCAGCAGCTATTGTAGTATCAAACCATGGCGGCCGTGTTTTAGACCAGTGTCCTGCGACGGCAGAAGTTCTTCCGGAGATCGTACGCACATTAAGATCGATCGGCAGCGAAATGAAGATATTTGTAGATGGTGGTATACGTTCCGGCACAGATATATTCAAGGCTCTTGCCATGGGGGCAGACGGCGTTCTTATCGCCCGTCCATATGTTACGGCTGTTTACGGCGGCGGCGAGGAAGGCATCCGTGTGTTCACAGAAAAATTCGGAGAAGAACTGGCAGACACGATGTCCATGTGCGGCGCGTTCTCGCTCAGCGAGATCACAGAGGATATGATCCGCTGTCCGTTCTGATGAACTGAGATTTTTCCGCTTCGTTTATTGGCGAAGCGGATATTTTTTTGGTAATATAATACACACAAGAAAAAGATCAAGCAAATAATTATCGCATGCAGACTGCCGCTGTTTGCGAAGAAAGAGACAAAAGATGAGAGCCAGCGGAATATTACTCCCGGTATTCTCGCTTCCGGGAAAATACGGAGTCGGATGTTTTTCAAAAGAAGCATGCGGCTTCATCGATAAACTCCAGGCTGCCGGACAGAAGTACTGGCAGATACTTCCGCTCGGACATGCAGGCGGATGGTACTCGCCGTATCAGCCGCTGTCATGTTTTGCAGTGGATCCCTTATATATCGATCTCGAAGATCTGAAAAAAAAAGGACTGCTGAAGCAAAGTGATCTTGATGAACTTTGCTCCTTCGTTGAAGTAATAAGTGAGACCAGAGTTCCTCACAGGCAGCTGATACCGGAAAAGATGGCACTGCTGAAAAAAGCGTTTGCTGTATCCTCCAAAGCTGATCACATTCCCGGATTTCAGAGATTCCGCAGGAAAAACAGGGATTGGCTCAGTGACTATGCCCTGTTCGTTTCTCTGTCTGAACATTTTGGCTCGGCTGACTGGAGCAAATGGCCCCGGTCATTCAAAAGAAGAGAACCTGCCGTTTTGAATCAATATATGAAAGAACACAAAAAAGAGATCTCTTTCTTTGAATGGCTGCAGTTCACAGCTCACGAGCAATGGCATTCCATAAGGAAATACGCACATGAACATGGGATCGATATCATCGGAGACATTCCGATCTATGCCGCTTATGAGAGCGCTGACTGCTGGGCAGATCCTCAGCTGTTCAAACTCACGCCTTCACTCAGGCCAGAGGCAGTGTCCGGATGCCCCCCTGATGCATTCAGCGAAAAAGGTCAGGTCTGGGGCAACCCTCTTTACAAATGGCGTTATCACAAACAAACGGGATACAGCTGGTGGATCAGCAGGCTGGCTCACAATTTCAGCCTGTACGATGTGATACGGCTGGATCATTTTCGCGGATTTGAATCGTTTTTTTCAATACCCGCAAAAGACGAAACGGCTGAAAACGGCCGCTGGATGCGCGGTCCGGGCATGGCGTTCTTCGATGCGGTTTCAAAGGCTCTGCCGGACAGCAGGTTCATAGCCGAAGACCTCGGATTCATAACGCCTGCAGTGAACAAATTGATACAGCAGACAGGATTGCCCGGTATGAAGGTCCTGCAGTTCGCATTTGACGGAAATCCGGACAACCCGTATCTCCCGGAGAATTATACAGAAAACTGCGTTGCTTATTCAGGCACGCATGACAACGATACGACAGCCGGCTGGTACGGTTCCCTCGATCGTAAAACGAGAAAAAAAGTAACTGCTTACCTCAGGAGCTGCAGCGGCAGTCAGCCAAAATCCAGCGTCAAAGCCCCGGAATTCGGTGTCAGGGCCGCGGTGCGCAGCCTGGTGGCAGCAGTGATGATAAGCCCTGCAAATACATGCATAATCCCTCTTCAGGACTATTTGCTGTATGATTCAGGTGCTCGCATCAATACGCCGGGAACAACCGGCGACAACTGGTGCTGGCGAATGCGCGGGGATGCATTTGATGAAGATACTATATCATATATTCTATCTCTTACAAAAGGGACCGGACGGTTTAACAGTGTCCGGCCGGTCACCCGGGCTTAATACAAAATGTATCAGCTGTAATAAGGAGGCTGAAAGTGTTTAATATCAGAATAGCAGTTGCCGGAGCATTAAGTGTCGATATCTGTCCGTCTTTTACTCAGAAATGCGACGGTGATTTCGGACACATCATTACTCCCGGCAGGATCACTCATATAGAAGGCAATGAGATCCACCCTGGCGGACCTGTGGCAAATACAGGCATCGCACTGCGCATATTCGGTACCCACCCCGTGCTTTGCGCGCGCATAGGCAGAGACAGCATGGGCAAGATGCTCTACGAGATGCTGAACAAAAAACTAAGGCCTTTCAATGCAGATACTGTCAGCATTGGTGAAGAGGACAGTACAGCTTACAGTATCATTCTCGCTCCGCAGGGGTGTGACCGAGCCATTCTCCAGAATCCGGGCGCCAACGATCACTTTACTGCAGACGATATCAACTGGACAGAGGTGAAAAAATGCAGGATGTTTCATTTCGGCCATCCGTCGACAATGGCTAAAATGTACGAAAATGATGGTGCGGAACTTGTTAGCATCATGAAGAAAGCCGACAGTCTGGGTCTCGTTACATCTCTTGATCTTTGTGCGATAGATCCTTCTTCAGATGCGGCAAAAGCAGACTGGAAAAAAATCCTGTCACAAGTTCTGCCCTATGTGGACTTTTTCCTGCCGAGCATCGGAGATCTGGAAGGCATCCTGACTGATGATGCTGAAAATGCTGACATCGGGGAGATCGCAAATGAGCTTCACAGGGCCGGAGCGAAAAGTCTGCTGATCAAGCTTGGCGAAAAAGGAATGTATTACAATAATCCGGGAGGTGACTTTTTCAGGATCATTGAGAAAAAACTCCGCCTTTCTGCCCACTATATGGAAAACTGGGAAAACCGCGAAGGCTATGCTGCGGCGATCAGACCTGAAAAGATCGTTTCAGGACTTGGCGCGGGCGATGTTTCGATAGCTGCTTTTCTGGCAGCCATACTGCACGGCCTGCCATTTGATGAAGCAATGCACCTGGCACTCGCCGAGGGTTCACTGTGCCTTCAGGATGCATCAGCGACCGGCAGTATCCTGCCGTTTAATAAACTGATATAAGCAGCATCATCTGCCCGGATTTCAGCGGGACGGCTGTCCTGTATTCGCTGCCGGTAAGAAGGTCTTTCCATCTTCCTTCAAGGGCCACTCTCCGGTTCCTGTCACTGCGGTTCACCACAGTCACTGTCTTGTCTTTACGGCGGCCTGATGACCGCTCATTTTTTGCTCTTTCAAAAGCATACAGCCCGTCTTCGGCAACGATCGTTCTGTACACGCCTCTGGCGTAAACATCATGATCCAGGCGGATCCTTATCAGACGGCGGTACCAGTCCAGAAGTTCCTTGTTCTCATTGCCCCATGGATAACAGACTCTGTTGAACGGATCACTGTATCCCTGCATACCTGCCTCATCACCGTAATATATACACGGCACACCCGGAAGTGTCATCTGCAGCAGGACGGCGGCTTTCATGAGCTGTATTCCCTCTTCATATTCAGTTCCTGAAAGAACATGAGCTGCCTGCTCTTCTCTCGTTTCAAGACAAGGCTCTATCTTTTCTCCGGCAAGCGCTGTCAGTACCCTGATGCTGTCATGTGTGCCAAGGCTGTTCATCAGACTGTTCACCGCAAACGGCGGATAGTTTTCGGTTATCCTTTCCGTTGTGAGCGCCAGAGCCTTGGCATCCCCTTCACGTACAAATCTGATTATCGCATCTTTAAGAGGATAATCCATGACGCTGTCGAGTTTGTCACCCTCAAAGTAATTTTTTCTTTCATCGTATGCAACCTTATTTGAAGCATCTTCCCATACTTCACCTATCAGGAGAGCATCTCTTTTTTCCTCATGGACTGCATCGGACAGAGCCGTCATAAAACTCACCGGCAGTTCGTCAGCCACATCCAGTCTCCATCCTGATGCACCTTTTTTCAGCCAGTGACGAGCTACGCCCTCATTACCTGTAATAAACCCGACATATGATGGTTCTTCTTTGTTAAGCTTTGGCAGAGTATCTATGCCCCACCACGAATCATATGAACCGTCATAGTGGAACATATACCACCTGCGATAGGGCGAATAAGGATCGTTCCATGCCCCTCCGCTGCCATATGTTCTGTATTTGTTAAAATATACCGAGTCAGATCCGGTGTGTGCAAAAACTCCGTCAAGTATTACCCTGATGCCAAGTTCGCCTGCCATTTGACACAGCCTTTCAAAATCTTTTTCTGTCCCGAATTCCGGTGCAATTTTAAGATAATCGGCTGTATCATATTTGTGGTTGGAATAAGCTTCGAATATAGGGCTGAGATAAAGACACGTCACTCCCAGTTCGCTGAGATACGGCAGTTTTTCAATGATCCCCGGCAGATTGCCGCCAAAGAAATCATTGTTTATTATCTTGCCTTCTCCGTTTGGACGAAATGAAGGCATGCCTCCCCAGTCTTCGCGAAGGTTTTTACCGAGTCCTTCGTAAAATCTGCGGAGTTTTATTTCATAATCACATTTTTCATTATCACACTCATCGGTTCTTTCTGCACCTGTCTGTGCAGCGGAGTCTTCGCGGGAACTTTCATTCTCTGATTCATCAAATATACTGAGACGGCCTTTTGCAAACCGGTCTACAAAGATATGATAGTACACTCCTCCGTATATCCATTCCGGTTCTTTGTGTTCGCGAAGATATACTGTCTGCTGCCATGGCACAGGCTCTTCTTTGGAAAAAGCCGTATCGATCATCACCGGTGAATCGTCGTCTTGTGATCTTCCCACTTTAAGATATCCAAGATCAGTCTCGATCTCGAACCAGTACCAGTAAAGACCGGTCTCCAGAAATGTTACCTGTGCTTTGTAGTCTGCGTAAAGCTCACTGCTTTCTGCAGCCATGTGTCCGCCGGATATATATATGCCCGGTGCACGTCTGAGTGTGATATCATGCCTGACGTGCTCCATCTCGTACACAGCCGGAGCGGTATGTCTGTCGTACAGAACACACATGCTGACCCTGCGCACAACATAGTCTGTTCTGATTTTTACATCAAAAAAGACTTCGGTGCCACTTTTGACGGCACCGAACGGTCTTTTATAATCCTTACATTTTGAGTCGAATCTTACAATGGCCGTGCCCAATAATTCACTCGCCTTTCCTCTGATAATCCTGACTTCTTATATTACAGTTCCCTTTCCGACATAAAACGGATGCGTCACATAGCCTGACAGCAGTCTGCTGTCATTGATTATCACTTCTTTATC
>CADCRD010000202.1 GCA_902803725.1 uncultured Eubacteriales bacterium | reverse complement strand
TACAAATTCGTATCTACCAACTGGACAGCTGCACTGATGCTGGGCATAGGTATTGCTTATACAGATATGGGACAGATCATCGAAGCTTTGACACCGACATACATTGTCTGCGTTCTCGTTGTTGTACTGGGTGCAATAATCGGCGCAGGCGGCATCGGACGGCTGGTCGGATTTTATCCGATCGAGGCAGCCATCACAGCAGGTCTGTGTATGGCGAACATGGGCGGCACCGGAGACGTAGCTGTGCTGATGGCCTCAAAGAGAATGGAACTGATGCCATTCGCACAGATCTCATCAAGGCTCGGCGGTGCGTTCATAATTCTTCTGGCTTCGCTGATGGTTCCGATATTCTTCGCCTGAAGGATGAGTATAATAATCTGAAATGATATAATAGTTCGAATGCATTCTGCAAATTGAATCGAAACGAGAGTATACTATTGAAACAGAAGTAAGCGGAAAGGAGAAAAAATGGCAAAGCATAATTACGCAGAAGAAAGTCTTAAGATGCACTATGATAAAAAAGGCAAGATCGAGGTTATAACCACCGTTCCGGTCGAAAATGAGGAGGATCTTTCGACTGCTTATACGCCGGGAGTCGCACAGCCGTGTCTGGAGATTCAAAAGAATATCGATCTTTCTTATGAGCTGACTCGCCGCTGGAATATGTGCCTGGTCGTAACAGATGGCTCTGCCGTTCTCGGACTGGGCGATATCGGTCCGGAAGCCGGAATGCCGGTAATGGAGGGCAAGTGCGTTCTGTTCAAAGCGTTTGGTGATGTGGATGCATTTCCTCTTTGTATCAAGAGCAAGGATGTTGATGAGATCGTGAATACTATTTATATGATCTCCGGCAGTTTCGGAGGAGTAAATCTGGAAGATATATCGGCGCCAAGGTGTTTTGAGATCGAGCGCAAGCTAAAGGAAAAATGCGACATTCCGATATTCCATGATGACCAGCACGGTACGGCTGTCATTACTCTTGCGGGCCTGATCAATGCGCTCAAAGTAAGCGGAAAGAAATGGGAGGACTGCACTCTTGCCGTCAGCGGTGCAGGTGCGGCAGCGATCACGATCACAAAGCTGCTGATGAGCTATGGCCTTAAGGATGCGATCCTCTGCGACAGCAAGGGAGCGATCTATGAAGGCAGGACAGAAGGCATGAATCCGTTCAAAGAAGAGATCGCGCGGATGACGAACAAAAACAAGGTAAAGGGAACTCTTGCAGATGCCATGAAGGGAGCAGATATCTTCCTGGGCGTCAGTGCTCCGGGCGTTGTCACTACAGAGATGGTAGCATCGATGAATCCTGATCCGGTGGTATTTGCCTGCGCCAATCCTACTCCGGAGATCTATCCTGATGACGCCAAGGCCGGCGGAGCCTGTGTGGTAGCGACAGGCCGTTCGGATTATCCGAATCAGATAAATAACGTTCTGGCCTTCCCGGGGATATTCAGAGGAACATTCGATGTAAGGGCCAGTGACATCAACGAGGAGATGAAGATCGCGGCGGCAAAGGCCATCGCGGGGGTAATTCCTGATGAAGAACTGTCACCTGACTACATTATTCCCAAAGCTTTCGACCCGAAGGTCAAAGACGCAGTTGCCGCAGCCGTTGCAAAGGCTGCAAGAGAAACAGGCGTTGCAAGGATATAATGGCTCTGTTTGCTGATCGTATATGGGAAGAAGCAAATAAAAGCTATGAATGTGCGGCAGGATAAGGGTGATTTCATTTATGCCCGTCCTGCCGCTTTTTTATAAAGCGCATGAGACTGAGAACAAATGAAACGGGAACATAGTTATGATATAGGACATTTTACCGGCAATATGGTAATATGATTGAAGAAATCAAAGAACTGAGGAAGCAGCTATGAAACATGCGATCTGCCTGAGGCCACATCATCTGTTGTGTATACAAAAATACATGGGGTATGGATATGATGAAGCGTTCACACTCAATATGGACCGGCTCGTTTGCCTGTTCAAATCAAATCCGGATACCCGAATAGTGATCACAGAGGGCGGTGATGATTTGTGTGCATCATGTCCGAACTATACAGATAATGCATGTCTGTCAGAAGAAAAGACAGATTTGATGGATAAAAAAGTTCTGGCATATTGCAGATTGTCATATTCAGATACAGGAAACTGGCGGGAATTGTCGGGTATGGCAGGAGCCATATTCGGAACAGCCGGTTTTGAAGACATCTGCGGTGACTGCCAGTGGAAAGAACTATGTGACAGCCGGGTGAAGCAGTTCTGATATTCCGGTTAAGTTTGGACTATTTGGGCTATAATATAAATAAAGTTATAATTATGGGTGAGAAAGGAGTGTAAAACACATGAAACAGCATAAATTTTTTGCCTGGGCAACAGTTGTGTGTCTTGTGCTCGCGATATGCACGGGATACAAAAAGAAATAGCCATGGTCAGTCATCCGTTCGGACCTTTGTACAATGAAAACAGCCGGGTTCTGATACTCGGCTCTTTTCCGTCTGTAAAATCCAGAGAGCAGAACTTTTACTACGGTCATCCGCAAAACAGGTTCTGGAAGGTGATCTCAACGATCTTTGAGAGGCCGGTCCCGGAGTCGGTCGAAGAAAAAAGGAGCCTTATCTTAGAATGCAGACTGGCGCTCTGGGATTCGGTCGCAAGCTGTGAGATATCAGGCTCATCCGATTCCAGCTTAAAGAATGCAAAACCCAACGATATCAGTATTATTCTTGATAACTGCGATATTGAAAAAATATTCTGTAACGGTCGAAAATCTTATGAAGTGTATAACAAATATATCCGGCCGCTCACCGGCAGAGAAGCAGTATGTCTGCCGTCGACGAGTCCGGCGAATGCCAGGTGGACTTTAGACAAGCTTGCAGGGGAGTGGCGCGCGATCCGCCTTCAGGACGCGGAAAGCAATGAAAAATAAGGTTTTTATCCTTTCTGTTTTATGATACAATAATTAGCTGGAAATCAGAGAAAATATTGT
>CADCRD010000201.1 GCA_902803725.1 uncultured Eubacteriales bacterium | reverse complement strand
TTCATCGAGCACTGTTCGTGCAGTACGCTCATAATCGATGCGTTTGCCTGCCATGATAAAACCCCGCTTCTGAGCGATAGCTTCCATATTAACGAGTGCATCTTCATCGATCTTTCCGAGTCTGTATCTCTCCATCAGCAGCCCGGGATATCTGTCTCCCAGCAGACGTATCAGTTCGAGAGCCAGATCAGCGCTGTCAAGGATCTCATCTTTTATAGAACCGCAGAATGCCAGATAAAGTCCGACGTTCGGATCTTCAAATTTCGGCCAGAGTATTCCGGGAGTATCCAGCAGCTGCATGCCGTTTTTAAGTGTCAGCCACTGTTTTCCCTTTGTGACGCCAGGTCTGTCACCGACCTTCGTGCTCTTTTTCCCGGTCATCCGGTTGATAAACGATGATTTGCCTACGTTCGGAACACCGACTACCATGATGCGCAGAGGGCGGTTTTTCTTAACGCTGAATCTTGATGTATCAGTCCTGTCCTCTTGTCCTTCGGCAGCTGTCCGCCTTTCTTTATCGATCCGCTCCAGTACAGCCAGCAGTTCCTTGCTTCCCTGGCCTGTCATCGAATTCATCATTACAGCCTCGTGTCCGGATCTCTTTATCTCGTCGATCCATTCCCTGCAGGCATCCGCGTCCGCCAGATCTCCCTTGCCAAGGACCACTATTCTCTTTTTGCCGCCCACCAGATCATCTATGATCGGGTTTCTGCTGGACCTTGGGATACGCGCATCGATTATCTCCACGACCACATCGACCGCCTTAAGATTCTGCTGGATCAGCTCCCTTGTCTTTTTCATATGACCCGGATACCAGTTTATGTTTTCTATCATTTGCCTTCCTCTTCCGTTACAATATTTGCCTTAACATTACTGTTGCTTTTATTTGAATTCAAAGTAGTATTTACGCGGCGGCAAACTCTTTTTCGCCAGCGCCGGCAGTCTTTTTTTGTTGTATCTGTAAGCTTTTTTGAAAATGCCTTTCAGCCTGTCTCTGCCCATCAGAAACACCCCGTCGAATCCGCTCGAGTCATTCCCCTGAACATCCATCAGATACCATTTCTTTTTGTATTTTACCATATTCCACTGGTGTGCCGGATTCAAAGCCGCCGATGACGCATGGATATATCTGCTCTTTACCCCAAGGGCATTGCACAGGCAGACGAATGCTCTGCTGTAACCCTGACAGTGAGCTTTTCCGTATTTCAAAGGTCCCAGTGCCGAGCTGACCTGCGCACCTCCCGTGCTGTACGATGTATGCGCCACTATATAGTCATGTGCAAAGCAGATCTTATCATAAGCTGACAGTTCAGATGCCTGATACTTGTTTATGATACCGGCAGTCTTGTCACGCAGCACGCGCAGCTGCCCTGCAGAAAGATACGGGCCATAGACTGTTCCTTTTTTATAATTGCCGCGAACCTTTGATTTGACGATCACATTGCTCCTGTACTCATGTGGATCTTTTTCTGATATGATCACTTTTATGTAATAGTAATAATTCTTTTTCACGCTCAGCCTGCTGTCGGCGAATTTTCTTTTCGCAGCACCGAATGTCCTGTATTTTCTGAAATGTTTTTTACTTCCCACTGCACGGTAAAGATAATACTTTTTAACACCTGAAAAACGTCTCCACTTCATCTTTACGCTTCCGGCCTTTGCGCCTGTCACTTCCAGCGTTATCTGTGAATTTCCGCTTTCAGTTTGTGTCCGGGCAGCATCGCCAGCCGTTCCTGCAGATCCACCCGAAGCATTTCCGCTGTTTTCTGCCCAAACGAAAGAAAACTGGCAAGATATACAGACTGCCGTCGCCATCAGGCATATAGCCATTCTGAACCATCTGCTGCATTTTTTTCTATTCACTGTTTTCATCATTTCTATTTTTGATTCTGCCTTTCGGTCTGACATGAGCTGTTATTGAAAACACCTATATTATACAATGCGGGAATGTTCTTTTCATCATGACTTTTTGAATATTCGCCTGCTTTCCGGCAAATAAAAAATCCGCCTGTCATATTTCACAAATGTCAGCCGGATTTTTGTAATCACCTGATTATTCTGCAGCTTCTTCTGCCGGTGCTGCCTCTTCAGCCTGTTCAGCTGCTGCCTGCTCTGCGGCCTTTGCTGCGGCTTCTTCTTCAGCCTTCAGCCTG
>CADCRD010000200.1 GCA_902803725.1 uncultured Eubacteriales bacterium | reverse complement strand
TGTTGCCATTAGGAATCCAAAATTGGAGTTAAATTGGCCTTTACTTTCACTCACTTAAAATCACCTCCATAAATGAATGAATAAGAATATAACGAAAAATAAGGAATAAGTACATTGCATGCAATTAAATACTATTCCTTCAGAGCAAATTCACAATCGGGCGATGGACTGAAAACCAGTTCTAAACACTAAACAGCAAATAATACCGCGGTACCAAAACACTGTTTTTCCAAGCAAAAACAGACACTTTCGTGTCTGCTTTTGCTAGTTACTTATTCTTATTACCAGCCAATCATTTATAAGAAGGCGGTTTAACTGTTTTATATCTATGTCAGCAATGATACAGCGATGCGGAATTTCAACTCTGTTATCATTAACATTCGATACGTTGATTTTGCTTTTTTGTTATATTACATTAATCTATATTTTCAGACAATTACCCAAAGGGCTGAAATAAGTTTATCATTCTCATCATTTCAGCTGTTTCATATGATACTTTGGTATCAGTTTTCTTGACTAAACCGCAAAAAAGCTAAGCCGCTGACAAAAAAACAATCCCGGTCAAATGACCGGGATCTCTGCACATCAGTGTTTTTACAATGCATATTGTTTCTGACGATTCAATAACTCTTTAAGATTTCGATCTCAGCTCTCGTCAGCTTGCGGTACGTGCCCTCTTTCAGTCTCGCGAGATATATATCCCCGATCGCTATACGCTCCAGCTCCTGGACCGGACATCCGACAGCTGCAAACATCTTTCGCACCTGGCGGTTCTTGCCTTCATGAATGGTGATCTCCGCTACAGCGGAACGCTGTGTCTGCTTTATCAAAGTCACCTTTGCAGGCGAGGTGACAAAACCTCCGATATCAACTCCCTTTCGCAGCCGATTCAGTTTTTTACCTGACAGCACACCTGCGACCTTGGCACGATAAGTCTTTTCCACATGATGTTTTGGATGAGCCAGTCTGTTCGCCAGTTCGCCGTCATTTGTCATCAGCAGCAGACCGCTGGTATTGTAGTCAAGCCTTCCCACAGGAAATATCCTCTCGGGTATGTCGCTTACAAGGTCAGCCACGGTCAGGCGGTCCTTGTCATCACTCATCGTCGTAACAAAACCCCTGGGCTTGTTGAGCGCTATGTAGACTTTCTTTTCATTCTGCTCTATGACCCGGCCATTTACCTCCACCGTATCATCCGGCAGCACATCATAACCCGGCTCCTTCATGACATGGCCATTTATCTTTACATTCCCGTTTTTCGTCAGTTCATCAGCCTTTCTGCGGGAAGCAATGCCTGCATTGGCTATATATTTATTCAGTCTCATTTCAATCGTCCCTTTCTGAGCACATTATAACATATTTCACAGCCTGATCATCCCGAAACACAAAAAGAGCGCCCCTGAATTCAATACTAGAACGGGGCGCTCAAAGCCGTGTATACTCATTCGACGACCGGCAGTTTTGAGAATCCTGCCAAAAGCTCATCATCTGTCGGGACATGATCTGTCATAGCACCGTCATTAAATTTCTGATAAGCAGTCATGTCAAAGTAACCGGTTCCGGTCAGACCGAATACGATGGTCTTTTCCTCTCCTGTCTCTTTGCATTTTTTTGCTTCGTCTATCGCTACCTTGATAGCATGCGCCGACTCAGGAGCAGGCAGGATCCCTTCAACTCTCGCAAACTCTTCGGCCGCGGCAAACACTTCCGTCTGCCCGACGCTGACCGCTCTCATAAGACCGTCATGATACAGTTGTGAGAGTATCGTACTCATACCGTGAAAGCGCAGCCCGCCGGCATGATCAGGCGATGGTATAAAGCCGCTGCCCAGTGTGTACATTTTCGCAAGAGGGCAGATCATTCCCGTGTCGCAAAAGTCATAAGCAAATCTGCCTCTCGTAAATGACGGACATGATTCAGGCTCGACAGCAACTATATCGTAGTCAGCTTCGCCTCTCAGCTTTTCACCGGCGAATGGCGAAATGAGTCCGCCCAGATTCGATCCGCCTCCCGCGCATCCAATGATCATATCGGGTTTGATGCCGTATTTATCAAGAGCAGTCTTTGTTTCAAGACCGATAACTGTCTGATGGAGCAGAACCTGATTCAGCACGCTGCCCAGAACATACCTGTATCCTTCACTTTGAGTCGCAACTTCAACGGCCTCAGAGATGGCACACCCCAGAGAGCCGCCTGTACCGGGATGCTCAGCCAGGATCTTTCTCCCTACTGCTGTTTCCTCTGACGGCGACGGCGTTACACTGGCGCCGTATGTACGCATCACTTCTCTTCTGAAAGGCTTTTGTTCATACGATACCCTGACCATGAACACCTTCAGATCAAGCCCGAAATAAGCGCATGCCATTGAGAGTGCCGTACCCCACTGGCCTGCTCCTGTCTCCGTTGTGACACCTTTCAGACCCTGTTTTTTTGCATAATATGCCTGAGCGATCGCCGAATTCAGTTTGTGTGAGCCCGAAGTGTTGTTGCCCTCAAACTTGTAGTATATCTTTGCCGGTGTTTCCAGCTTTTCCTCCAGGCAATAAGCCCTTACCAGCGGTGATGGTCTGTACATTCTGTAAAAATCCTGTATCTTCTGAGGGATATCTATGAACTTTGTATCATTATCCAGCTCCTGCCGGACCAGTTCTCTGCAGAATATAGGCTCCAGTTCTTCAGCCTTAAGCGGCCTGAGTGTTTCCGGATTCAGCAGTGGTGCCGGCTTTGTCTTCATGTCAGCTCTGACATTATAATATTGCGCCGGCAGCTCATCTTCGCTCAGATAGATCTTGTACGGTATCTCTTTGTTCTTCATTTTTTCAGTCATTTTTGTGACTCCTTTCATACTTTACCGCTGAATGGGAAAACGCAGTACCTATAAAAAAATCTGTCCCGCAAAACGGGACAGAAATAGTTTTCTGCTATGCCACCCTGACCTTCAAAGCCTCTGCACCGAAATATGCACAGTCTTTTTAAGTCCTTCCGGTACAGCGTGATACCGGCCCCATGGATAACGGGCGGGGTTCCCGTCAGGTATTACTCGGCCCGTTTCTGACAGTATTTACTGCGCTATGAAAAAACAGCCTTTCTTCCTGCCCTCACGAGTCCATTCAGTACGGGTCTGCCTGCTGCACTTCCACCATCCGCAGCTCTCTATAAAACAGTTGCTCCGCCTTACTACTCTCGGTCATCGGTTTGATTATTTGATTTGCTAAAGAGATTACTATGAATCATACCATTTGTCAAGTGATCTCTACGCAATCGATATGACCTTATAATCCTTCGCTTCAACAGCGTCTTTCAGCACATCATCTGCGACCTCAGATGTCATGACCACTACGGCTTCATCTGCCTCATGGCTGACCTTAGCTTCGCTTACTCCTTCCAGCCCCTCAAGAGCTCCTTTAACGGCCGC
>CADCRD010000199.1 GCA_902803725.1 uncultured Eubacteriales bacterium | reverse complement strand
TTCTCGCTCAGGCCGCATCCGGATCATCGACAGAATACAAGCCGACAACAGAAAGAAACAGGACTAAATTTTATATCTAGTCCTGCTCAGCTATTTTCGTTCTTTGAATTTTTTTGATATCTCGATCACGTTCTTTCCATCCGTGTATTCATAGTTAAAACTGTCCATCAGCTGTTTCACCATGAAAATACCCAGCCCTCCTGTGCTCCGCTCATCTATATCAGCAGTGATATCCGGTTCGGGAACGTCATTTGGATCGAATCGGTCCCCGTCGTTTTCGAAACGCATATACACTTTTTCATCAGTCACGCTGATACCGATCCACATATTTTCAGCGCCGCTGTATTTACATATATTTGAAAGAAGCTCATCAATGGCAATATTGAAATCAAATATTATCTTTAAGGGTACGTCTGATTCTTCCATGCATTCTTCAGCATATGCAGTCACTTTGCCAATGTTTTCCTGCAACACTTTTTCATGAAACATCCTGTATTCGTTTTTCAGTTCGTTTCTATCCTTCATTTTCATTCACCGGATCCCTGATCGCCATACCTGCTTTCCAGCCTTATGCACAGCATTGTTATATCATCTGACTGCTCGAAACCGGCGACATGTTCGCTTATCTTATCTCTGATCTGAGCTACGACCTGTTCTGTATCGCTGCCGCTTACAGAATCCAGCAGTTCCTGAAGAGCATCCTCGCCCAGCTGTTCATGTGTTTTATTCTCGGCTTCGGTCACACCGTCAGTATAAAGGAACAACATATCGCCCGGCTTAAGTTCAAATGAATTCTGTCTGTACCTGATACCTTCCATTCCGGCCAGCACCAGCCCGCTCCTTGTGATCATATACTCAGCATGTGCGCCCGTACACATCAGCGGCGGATTGTGACCTGCATTTACATATTCCACTTTACCGCATGTCAGATCAAGTATTCCTATCCATGCCGTCACAAACATCCCGGCTTCATTTCTCTGGCACAGTTCATCATTCGCTGCACTTATGGCTTCGCCAAGATCAGTTGATCTCATGATCTTTTCTGTAAGTATCTGCTTTGCGTTCATCATGAACAGTGCAGCCGGAACGCCCTTTCCTGCAACGTCCGCGATCAGAAACGCGATCCTGTCCTTATCGACAAAGAACACGTCATAAAAATCACCGCCTACTACCTTTGCAGGTTCCATCAGAGCAGCCACGGTTAATTCTTTTCTTCCCGGAAAGCTGTTATTCAGCACGGGCAGCATAGATCTCTGGATCTTTTCGGCAACAGCCAGCTCTGACTCGAGCCTGTTTTTCTCAGCTGTAAGTTCCGTTTGATTCTCGATAAATGTCATTATCGCGATCATCAGGGTAAAGCCTACTGCATTCGAAAAAACAAAAGGTACAGCGATGCCTTTTACAATGGATATGCCTGCAGAAAACGGTCTGACCATAGCTAACATAATACCAAGATGCATTAACTCCATGAGAATACCGGTAATAAATGCTATGTGCGGTCGCACCAGCCTGTCTTTCTGCTTCAGAGAAATAAAACCGCAAAGTATGCCTATGATACACGTGGCTACTATACATGGAGGTGCTGTGATACCCCCCAGTGCCAGCCTGTGGGCTCCGGCAATGAATCCGCCAATCAGTCCGGAAACAGGGCCGCCGACAAAACCGGCGAGCATAGGACCGATATCCCTGACCGATATCAGTGCTCCGTTAAAAGCCGTACCCGAAAGATTTCCGTAAATACCAAACAAACCGCCGACCAGTCCGGCCTGCAGAATGTATTTCCATTTATTGTGTCCACCTGACTGTTTCAGCAAAGGACTTACCGCAATAAAACCAGCCACTACCAGAATGACAGCAGCAGTTCCCAGCATTTTAACAAAAATATCCACAAATTGAGAATCCATTATATTTCGGTTCTAACTCAGCACTTATTGCCGTAAAGCCATCAGGCTAACGTATGTCCAGAATATCAGCAAATCCTGTCATTTCAAAAATACCCATGATGCTTTCGTTCGGTTTTTCTATGATAAATTCTTTGTTTTTCATTTTCTTTCTTGCCGAAAGCAATACCCTCAGGCCCGCACTGGATATGTAATCAAGGTTTTCCATTAAAATAATAAGGCTCTCGACACCATCCAGTCCTTTTTCGATGATAGACTCCAGATCAGGAGCTGTCTTTGTATCAAGTCTGCCTGTAAGATCAAGTGTAAGCCGGCTGCCGTCTCTGGTCTCTTTTATATTCAACATTGCTAACCTCCGTGAAATTGCTATATATTCTCCTGTGCTGCGGGCAGCCATTTGTCCGCTCTTCTATGATACACCAAACGATTTTCCAATTAAAGCTGTATTTAGAAAATCGTTGATAATCAAAAAAGATATAGATATGGGAATGTCCTAAAAAAAATAAAAAAAAATTAGCACTCACCACTTGACAGTGCTAACAAAAAGAGTTATATTGTATCCGTCAAAAGAAATAGCTCAATTTAACAACAAAATAATGAGCTTGGATAATCACAATTATCAATGAAAAACCGCCTGACGCCATTACGGAAATACAAACATTTTCATTTCAGACGCGAGACGGCTTAAAAGTAAAAGAAGGAGGATTATAGAAATGTTGTACCCGAGAATTATGAAAAATGATTTGTGGAACGATTGGATGAATGATTTTAGCGGAGCTGACGGATTTTGGGGAAATACCGCAAAGAGTGATGTCATGAAGACAGACGTCAGAGAAACTGAAGAAAGCTATATCGTCGAGATGGACCTTCCCGGATTCAAAAAGGACGAAGTTCAGGCAACACTCGAAGAAGGCTATCTGACGATCAGTGCTTCAAAAAATACTACTGATGAGAAAAAAGACGACGAAGGCAGATATATCCGCAGAGAAAGATTCTACGGCAACTGCTCACGCAGATTCTATGTAGGTGAATCAATAACCGAGGAAGACATCAGTGCAAAATTCGAAGACGGCATACTCTGCCTGTCAATTCCGAAAAAATCACCTGAAAAGGTTGAAAAGAAGACATATATCCAGATCGAGGGCTGATCATCGATGATCAGGACTCGGTGATAGTCCCGCACAAGAAAGAACCGGCCGCTTTCCAGCCGGTTCTTTTGTTATGTCTGTGATATGTCTGCTATCTATTGAGAATAGTGCCGATATCCTCTCTGTAATGCATTCCTTCAAAGGAAATACGCTTAACGTTCTCAAATGCCCTGGCTCTGGCTTCATCATTCGTTGCGCCCATTGCTGTCACTCCGAGCACACGGCCGCCTGAAGTCACCACCGCTCTTTCGCCTTGTACATCCGCAAATTTTGTTCCGGCATGGAATACTACCACATCGTCATCGACCTCATCAAGACCACTGATCACTTTGCCCTTCTCATAGCTGCCCGGATACCCTCCGCTGGCGAGAACGACACAGACTGCGCGCTGATCTGACCATTTGATCTCCTGCTCAGCCAGCCTGTTATCGCAAACACTTTCAAAGATATCAAACAGATCGCTTTCCAGTCTCATGAGGACAGACTGAGTTTCAGGATCGCCAAAGCGGTTATTGAATTCTATTACCTTCGGTCCTTCATCTGTCAGCATCAGGCCAACAAACAAAACCCCTTTGAATTTCAGCCCATCCTGGCGGAAACCTGCCAGAGTCGGCGTCAGTATCTCGTCCATCACACGCTGTTTCATCTCATCGTCAAACAGCAGTGAAGGCGAATAACTGCCCATACCACCTGTATTCGGGCCTTCATCATTATCAAATACCCTCTTGTAATCCTGAGCGGACTCCATTGGCACGATCGTGTTTTCATCAACAAAGCACAACATGGAAGCCTCAACTCCGGTCAGGCACTCTTCAACAACGACCTTCGCACCTGCATCCCCGAATACACGATCGCCCATCATTTCATCAATGGCTTTTTCAGCTTCTTCGGCATTCTGTGCAAGAACGACACCTTTTCCTGCAGCCAGTCCGTCAGCCTTCAGGACCATCGGATAACCATATATCCCGATCGCAGCTTTCAGTTTGTCAATATCAGTAAACTCTTTATATTTTGCAGTAGGGATATTATGGCGGGCGAGAAAGCTCTTGGTAAACGATTTGCTGGCCTCAAGCTGCGAGCAGTTTTTGTCCGGCCCGAATGTTTTTACCCCGGCAGCAGTCAGTTCATCTGTGATGCCCATTGCCAGAGGCACTTCAGGTCCGATCACTGCCAGATCTATAGATTGTTCCCCGGCAAATTTTACTATCCCGCTGATGTCCTCAGCACCGATATTGATGCATTCTGCCACACTGCTGATACCTGCGTTTCCGGGAGCACAGTAAAGCTCGGTCACCTTCTCGCTTTGTGCCAGCTTCCAGCAGATCGCATGTTCACGTCCGCCGCTTCCTACAACCAGTACCTTCATCATTCTCCTTTCGCTAAATCAATAATAACAGTTATTCATTATTAGTGTTTGAAATGTCTCATGCCTGAGAATACCATTGCAATACCCATTTCGTTAGCCTTGTCGATGGATTCCTGGTCTCTGATCGATCCGCCCGGATGAACGATAGCAGCG
>CADCRD010000198.1 GCA_902803725.1 uncultured Eubacteriales bacterium | reverse complement strand
GGGGGATGAACCTCAGCACCATCGAGAATACCAGGCTCGTAGCTGGTGCATGCCTGCCAAAAACCGCCATGAACCGGTCTGAAGTCATCACCAGCCCGTAGCAGTAAAACCACATGATGACCGAGCCTGTCATCAGTGCCGAACATGCTCCATAGGCAAAAGCTTCCTTTGTTATCTGAGTATCTCCGATCATCATAAGAACACTGACTCCTTTATGTACGAACAGCGGATTCATTATAAATATCAGCGTCATGATCAGCAGAGGCACTTTACAAAAGAATTTTAAAGCCTTTTTTCCATTCAGACTGACCGCATAGCTGAGTGCTCCTGTCAGAGATATCAAACTGCAGACAGGATGAAACACAACGACAGCAAAAATGATCACTGCGCCGAAAAACGCAAAGTTCACTGCCGGATGATATGTCATGAAAAGATCACGTTTCAATGTCTGCCCTTTCCTTTCTGCTTCTCAGGCTTTCAGCACAAATGTCCACACTATCTTTTCACCGCCCGATACCGGGATCTCAGAACAGCTTTCTCCGGGATATGTGCCGTTAACTTTGTACTTCCAGCCACTCTCATCACCACAGGATTTTTCTTCGATACCTGCGATACCTGCAATGTATTTGCCGAACTGAGTATTCTCGATATTCAGCGCAAAGCCATATTTATCTCTGGCCCGCGTCAGTACGGAATACACTGTATCACCGTTTTTAACTTCTATATTTTTTTCCTGTAATATGAATCCGTCTCCCGGAACAAGACTGGCTGTTGCGGGATCGATATCATCCCGTCCAAGCAACACTGTGCACTCAATCACCAGCGTGCATTCTTTTGTATCTTCACTTTGTTCTTTATGGTTCGTCTTCGCTTTACTGCTCGCTTTGGATTTTGCTCTGCTGCGGGATTTTTTTCCCTTTGTTTTGCCGGCTGTTTTTGCTTTGCTGACCGGAGCCTGACTCTTTTTGGCTGATGATTTTTTATCTTTCCGGTTTGTCGTCTTTTGTTTTGCCTTCTGTTTTTCAGAAGCCTTTTTGCTGTTTTTGGTTTTTACCGGCTTGTCAGCTTTTCTGGCTTTTTTGTCAGTCGTTTTTCCGGCCTTCTGTTCCTGCTTTTGCACGCCGCTCTGCTCATCGGATCCATTATTATCGGCACATCCAAATAGCATTGTTGAAGCGAAAATCATCAAGAGCATCAATAATATCGCCTTTTTTTTCCGGTCTTTTTTCATTTTATTATTTTCCCTCTTCTTTGTTTTCTCATGATCTGCATAAACAAAAAGGCTGTGGCACTATTAACCACAGCCCGCTTTCGCTGCTTAACATATCTGTATCCGGAGTCCGCGCCGGCAGATCTTATTTCATGCAGGTCTTCCGGCTCACGCATACCTTTGCTTCGCCTTCCCGGTCTCCCAGTGGCACATATGAAGCAGGTTCATCGTTTACGGCGGCGGGTCCGCACAGGTCTTTCACCTGTTTCCCTTTTAACGCACCGCCGGCGGCGGCACGACATGAAACGTTTATTTGATTATTTTATTATACACTCAGACAGTATTTTTTTCTATCTCATATGATTGATCATGCTGGCAAGATAGCCTGCGCCAAAACCATTATCGATATTCACTACTGATGTTCCGCTGGAACATGAATTCAGCATCGAGAGCAGAGCAGACAGCCCGCCGAACGAGGCGCCATAGCCCACACTGGTCGGAACCGCAATCACCGGACAATCTGCAAATCCTCCGATCACAGATGCCAGAGCACCTTCCATCCCTGCAATTGCAATGATGACAGAAGCTGACATGATCTCATCGAGATGAGCAAACAAACGATGAATACCTGCCACTCCGACATCGTATATTCGTATCACGCTGTTTCCCAGAGCCTCTGCTGTCATCGCAGCTTCTTCAGCAACCGGGATATCAGATGTTCCTCCTGTTGCAACAACGATATTTCCCAGCCCGTCCGGCTCCGGCATATCTCCCACGATCCCGATACCGGCATCTTTGCGGTAATCGAGTTCGTAACTCTTCTGAATTTCTTCAGCATCCTCTTCAGAAAGACGTGTGATCAAAATGGTCTTAACACCATCTTCCAGCATTACACTGATAATGCCGTTCATCTGCTCTGCAGTTTTCCCGGCGCCGTATATAACTTCGGATGCACCCTGCCGGATGCCGCGGTGCAGATCAACCTTGGCATATCCGATATCTTCGAAGGGCTTTTTTTTCAGCGCCAGCATTGCGTCATCAACAGATATTTCACCTTTTTTCAATTGTTCCAGAGTCTTTCTTATATCGTTATTCACTTTTCTTCCTCCAGACCTGATATTTTTTTCTGTGTTGTACACTGCTCCTCCGGCCGCAGGTATTGCACAAGCGCAGCACCGGCCCGGATTTCTTCCCATTTTGACAGAACAATATCCGCAAAGTCCTTGTCGTGCGCTTTCAGACATCCGCTGCAGTCTTTCGTCCCATCCTTAAGATACACAAAATCACCACCGCATTTATC
>CADCRD010000197.1 GCA_902803725.1 uncultured Eubacteriales bacterium | reverse complement strand
TTTGCTGCTGTAATGTGGGTAGTATTTGCTGTTTCACAGACGTATCTGGGGACATGGATCGCAGAC
The DNA here is from genome assembly GCA_902803725.1 of uncultured Eubacteriales bacterium. Classification (GTDB taxonomy): domain Bacteria; phylum Bacillota; class Clostridia; order Peptostreptococcales; family Anaerovoracaceae; genus UBA3738. The sequence continues at coordinate 11,784 of CADCRD010000197.1, read as the reverse complement.
TGGCTCGTGGGATATATCGAAGCATTCCAGGGCTGGGTCGAAGGGAAGATGTCAAACAGTCCGGCTGTACTTCAGACGATCGTCGGCGGCGGTATCATAGGCGGAGTCGGCGCTGTAGTTGGCTTCCTCCCGCTGGTTATGGTCATGTACTTCTTGATCGCTCTGCTTGAGGACTGCGGTTATATGGCGCGTGTCAGTGTCGTAATGGATCCGATCTTCAAGAGAGTAGGTCTCTCGGGTAAATCTGTTATCCCTGTTATCATCGGAACCGGATGCGGTATCCCGGCTATCATGGCCAGCCGTACGATCCGTGATGAAAGAGAAAGAAGAGCTACCGCAATGGTAACGACATTCATTCCGTGCGGAGCAAAGATCCCTGTGATCGCGCTGTTTGCAGGCGCGTTCTTTGCGGGCGCAGGCTGGGTGACATTCGTTTCATACTTCACAGGTATTCTTCTCATATTCCTGGGAGCATTGCTGATCAAAGTTGTCACAGGCGCAAAATTCAGAAAATCATTCTTCATCATGGAATTGCCGAAATGGAAGGTCCCGAGCCTCAAGAGGGCATTCTGGTCAATGATGGAACGTGCTAAGGCTTATATCATCAAGGCCGCAACGATCATTCTTGTCTGCAACCTCATCGTACAGCTGATGCAGACATACAACTGGAGCTTTGAAGTTGTACCTGAAGGAGCTGAAGATACTTCGATCCTGGCAACGATCGCCAGCCCGTTTGCTGTACTGCTGATCCCGCTGGGCTTCGGCGTTTGGCAGCTGGCTGCAGCAGCCATCACAGGCTTTATCGCCAAGGAAAACGTTGTAGGTACTTTGGCTGTAGTATATGGTCTGACAAGATTTATCGATACTGACGAACTTGCAATGACAGGCGGAGCCGGCACAGTCGCAGCAACAATGGGCCTCACATCAGTAACGGCACTGGCGTATCTGTTCTTCAACCTCTTTACTCCTCCGTGCTTTGCTGCTATAGGTGCCATGAACTCAGAGATGCAGAGCAAGGGATGGCTGTGGAGCGCTATCGGACTGCAGCTGTGCACAGGATACACTGTCGCATATCTGGTCAATCAGATAGGCACACTGGCAGTAGAGGGTCATCTTGCTGCCGGATTCTTCCCGGGGCTGATCGCCATAGCTGTAATGGTAGTAGTTATTGTAGCTATTTCCAGAAAGATCAGAGCCAGCTTTGATGAAAAATACGAGCTTCACCAGAAGGCAAAAGCAGGGCAGGCTGCGTAAAGTACAGCTCAATGCTCAGTCGATGCTGACGATTTAATATCAAAAAAACTAGAGACATGACCGATCAGGGTCATGTCTCTTTTTTGCTATTGACAGCAGAGCATCTGATATGTTAATTTTATACTGTAAATAATTCCCAAAGAAATATTTCCAGTAAATAAAAGTAAACGGAGGCGGAAATGAACAGACAGCAGACAGGAAAATTCGGAGAAGATGCAGCAGCTGAATACCTGGTGAGGAATGGTTACAGGATAATAGAAAGGAATTTCAGATGCAGACTTGGGGAGATCGATATCATAGCCCAAAGAGGCGATATTGTCGCTTTTGTGGAGGTAAAGACGAGACTGGGGAATATGTTCGGCCGGCCGGCTGAGGCAGTTGGCAGGGAAAAGCAGAAACATATCAGAAGGGTGGCGCAGATTTTCATGAGCATTAAAAAATTGCATCCTTTAAAAATCAGATTCGACGTTCTTGAGGTTACTTTAAATCATATAGAAAATGCTTTTTAGGAGGCCGGAAGTGTTATCAAAAGTAATGACAGCGTCACTGTATGGTCTTGACGGAAAGATGATCAGTGTGGAAACAGACATCAGGAACGGATTGCCGTGCTATAACGTAGTAGGACTGGGAGACACGGTGATCAGGGAGGCGGGTTCAAGGATCCGTACTGCAATAGAAAACAGCGGGATCAGTTATCCTTTATCGCGTATAACAGTGAATCTTTCACCTGCTTCTTATCCTAAAGAGGGAAGTCACTTCGATCTTCCCATGGCTCTGGGCATTCTTGTGAGTGCAGGAACGATAACACATACGGGTGAAAAAAGGGTGTTTTTTGGTGAATTATCTATGGACGGCCAGATCGTGCCTGTAAGAGGCATCCTCCCGCTCGTGATTTGCGCCATGGAAAACGGTGCGGAGGAGGTTTTCGTTCCGGCGGCGAATGCTGCTGAGGCAGCTCTGGCAGGCAACATTACAGTTTACCCTGTTGAAACACTCAGGCAGGCCGCAGAGCATTTTTCAGGTGTCAGAAAGACAGAACCATATGCGGGCACTCCGGATCCTGATATGACAGATAAAGAAAGTGTGCCTGATTTTGCTGATGTGGCCGGCCAGGAAAGCGTCAAAAGAGCGATGGTGATCTGTGCTGCGGGCGGACATGGCCTGATGATGACGGGCAGTCCCGGTTCAGGAAAGACGATGCTGGCAAAAAGACTGCCGGGAATACTGCCTCCGCTTAGCAGACATGAGATGCTGGAAGTCACAAAGATCTATTCTGTCGCAGGACTTCTGAGTGAAGATATGCCAATGATAACTGAAAGGCCGTTTCGGAGTGTGGCACATGATATCACCAGATCCGCTCTTCTGGGAGGCGGCATCCGGCCTGTTCCCGGAGAATTTTCCCTGGCTCATCAGGGTGTATTGTTTATGGATGAAATGCCTATGTTTTCAAAACACGTCATAGAGTCACTCAGAAAGCCGCTGGAAGAAAAAGAAGTGGTAATAAAAAGACATGGCGGCAGCGCGAGGTTTCCCGGAAATATCATTCTGCTGGCTGCAGCAAACCCATGCCCGTGCGGCCATGCGGGCGATGAACACGTCAGATGCACCTGCACGGGGGCTCAGCTGTCAAACTATGAAAGAAAGATATCAGACATGATCCTCGACAGGATCGATATGCATATCTTTGTTAAAAGGATCAGCTGTGAAAAGCTGGATGCAGGTCACGGGATGACCACACAGGAAATGAGAGAGCAGGTCATCGCGGCAAGAAAGCGCCAGAAGGAAAGGTTTGCAGGAGATGAAATGATGCTTAACAGCACAATGGATACTCGGCTTATGAAAAAATATTGCCGGCTCGATGAGGGCTGCCGGGCGATAATGAATGAGGCTTATGAGAAGATGCCTCTTTCTATGAGAACATATGTTAAGACAATATGTATAGCCAGGACGATCGCCGATCTGGAGGACTGTGAGGACATTGAGGTCGATCACCTGGCGGAAGCACTGCAGTACAGGGGAAGAAGCAGATAAAAATGGAAAATAATATAGAAGAAAGAGTAATAAAGTTAGGCGATCCCGAATATCCGCCTCAGTTGGCTGCTATAGATCAGCCGCCTCAGCAGCTCTATTGCAGGGGAAACATTTCACTGCTGAAAAGTTTTTGTGTGGCGGTAGTAGGATCGAGAAAACTGACAAAATACGGGATGTGGGCTGCGGGGGCAGTCAGCAGAAAACTCGCCGGGGCCGGGGTGACAGTAGTCAGCGGTATGGCAAAGGGGGCAGATACATGTGCGCATAGAGGGGCTCTTGAAGAAAAAGGGAATACGATAGCTGTTTTGGGGTGCGGCCTTGACATCACATACCCTGCATCAAACAGAGCTTTAAAAGAAGAAATCGCCTGCAGAGGACTTTTGGTCACTGAATATCCATACGGCTATCCTGCCACCAGGTATACATTCCCGGCGCGTAACCGGATCATCAGCGGTCTTTCGCAGGCTGTGGTGATCGCAGAGGCCGGAAACAACAGTGGTTCGCTTATCACAGCAGGCTTTGCGAATGATCAGGGACGCAGTGTTTATGTCATGCCTGCAAATATCAACAATCCGGGTGCACTTGGAGGTAATATGCTGATCAGGGATGGTGCCATGCCGCTGGTGATCCTGAATGATCTGCTGGATGATCTTGGTGTCAGACGAAACGATGCGGGACCGGAGATAAATGATCTGGGGGATGATGAAAAAAGGATATTGGATCTCATAATGGAAAATGGAGAGATAACTGACGATGAAATTTGTGCAAAACTCGGTCTGGCACCTCAAAAAGTGAACGGAATGCTAACCGTGATGGAGATGAAGGGGATCATATGCTCTGCGCTGGGCAAAATTTTTCTTGCAAAATAAAAACAAGTATGTATAATCTGTTTTTATATGAGCACGGAACAGGTTCATATATAATGTAAGATATTTTGTAAAGTGACAGTTTTGCCGGGCCTGAGCAGGCCTGCATGAAGACATAAAATAACAGAAAAGAGGAGGGATGTCATGGCTACAGCTGCAGCTAAGACAAAGACGAAAAAGAATCTGGTGATAGTTGAATCGCCTTCAAAAGCAAAGACGATCGGTAAGTTTCTGGGTTCCAGATATAAGGTCGTGGCCAGTGTAGGACACGTCAGGGATCTGCCCAAGAGCAAACTCGGCGTCGACGTAGAAGACGATTTTGAACCGCAATATATAAATATCAGGGGAAAGGGAGATGTTATAAAGGAGCTGAAAAAAGAAGCGAAAAACGCATCAAAAGTATTTCTGGCAACTGACCCTGACCGTGAAGGAGAAGCGATTTCATGGCATCTTGCTTATCTTTTGGGGATCGATCCTGAAAACAAGTGCAGGATAGTTTTTAATGAGATCACGAAAGATGCCATAAAAAGTGCAGTTAAAAATCCCAGACCAATTGATATGAGGCTGGTTGATGCACAGCAGGCGAGAAGGGTGCTGGATCGTCTGGTCGGATACAAGATCAGTCCGCTGCTGTGGCGTAAGATCCAAAGAGGTCTTTCGGCCGGCCGTGTGCAGACGGCAGCGCTGAAGATCATCTGTGACCGTGAAAACGAGATCAAAAATTTTGTTCCGGAGGAATACTGGACTATTACCGCTGAGTTTATGAAAGACAAACCGTTTATGGCAAAACTGGCACAGATAGACGGGAAAAAAGCGGATATCAAAGATAAAGAGTCGGCGGACACTGTATTGGCGGAGCTCAGACAGGGAAGATTCATTGTCGATTCTGTCGAGGAAAAAGAAACCCCCAGAAAACCTTATCCGCCTTTTACGACAAGCAGCATGCAGCAGGATGCCGGAAACAAGCTTAATTTCGGTACCAGAAAGACAATGATGATAGCCCAGCAGCTGTATGAGGGAATTGATATTAAAGGGCAGGGGACGAGAGGACTTATCACTTATATCAGAACTGACTCGGTACGTGTGTCTGAGGAGGCCAGAAACAGTGCTGCCGCTTATATAAAGAATACTTTTGGCGACAGATACTGGGGCGGTATTACATATCAGAACAAAAAGAAAAACGCCCAGGATGCTCACGAAGCAATACGTCCCAGTTACATCGATCTTGATCCGGAGAGCATAAAAGCGGATCTGACAAATGATCAGTACAAACTGTACAAGCTGATCTGGTCAAGATTCGTGGCTTCGCAGATGGCTCCGGCTGTTTATGATCGCATGGCAGTGGGTATAGTAAACGGCAGATGCATGTTCAGAGCAAATGGATCCAAGCAGAAGTTTGACGGATTTTTCAGGGTATATAACCCGGACAAGCGTGAAGAAAACATTCTGCCTCAGCTTGAAAAAAGTGAGAATCTTAAGCTTAAAGATCTTAAAGGAGAACAGAATTTCACGAAACCGCTGCCCAGATTTACAGAGAGTTCACTGGTCAGGGAGCTGGAAGATAAGGGTATAGGACGTCCGAGCACATATGCGCCCATTGTCGGCACGCTGAGAGAAAGAAAGTATATAAAGGTAGAGAAGAAATCTCTCCTGCCGACTGATCTGGGATTTACAGTCACTCAGATGATGGAGGAATATTTCAAGGATATCGTTGATGTGAACTTCACTGCCGGTATGGAGGACAGACTTGATGATGTGGAGATCAAGGATGTCGAATGGAAACAGATAATCCGTGAATTTTACAGCGGTTTTGAAAAGGAGCTCGAATACGCAGATGCAAATATCGAAAAGGTTGAAATAGAAGATGAACCGACAGATGAGATCTGCGATAAGTGCGGCAGAAATATGGTGATAAAGCACGGTCGCTTTGGAAAATTCCTGGCATGCAGCGGCTATCCGGAATGCAAAAATACAAAGCCGATCGTTAAAGCTACCGGCGTTATGTGTCCGAAGTGCGGCAAAGAGATCGTTGAAAGGCGTTCGAGAAAAGGCAGGATCTTTTATGGCTGCAGCGGATATCCTTCGTGCGATCAGACGTACTGGGATCTTCCCGTTGGCAGGAAATGCCCTGACTGCGGAGAGATGCTGGTGGAAAAAAACAGCAGATCAGGCAAGCTGATCCGGTGCTCAAATAAGGAATGTGGATATAAAGAGAAGATAAACAACGGAGGTGAAAACTAATGGAACAGATGAGAGCGACGACGATCGTTGCGGTAAGGCGCGGCAGCAATGATGTCTGCATCGCCGGTGACGGACAGGTCACGATGGGCGAAACAGCCATAATGAAGGCAGGTGCCAAGAAGGTTCAGAAAATATACAAGGATCAGGTGCTGGTCGGTTTTGCCGGCGGTGTTGCTGATGCATTTTCCCTGAGAGAAAAATTTGAAAAGAAGCTGGAAGAGCACAGCGGAAATCTTAAAAGAGCAGCTGTTGCACTGGCTCAGGACTGGCGCATGGACAAGGTCATGAGAAATCTTGAGGCTCTGATGATCGTAATGAACGAAGAGGGAATGCTGCTGATTTCCGGCAATGGGGAAGTCATTGAACCGGATCAGGATTTTGTGGCCATAGGATCAGGCGGAAATTATGCTTATGCAGCAGCAAACGCTTTATTCAATCATACAGACATGAGTGCGGAAGAGATCTGCCGTGAAGCTCTTATGATAGCTTCTTCGATCTGTGTTTACACCAATGATCATATCAGTGTTGAAAAACTGTAATAAGGAGGAAAGCAATGCAGCATAAACTGTACAATATGACGCCCCGTGAGATAGTCGAGGCACTGGATAAATATATCATCGGCCAGGACGAGGCTAAAAAGTCTGTGGCAGTCGCACTTAGAAACCGCTACAGAAGGTCTCTGCTTCCGGAAGATATGATGGAGGAGATCACTCCGAAGAACATCCTGATGATGGGACCGACGGGATGCGGCAAAACAGAGATCGCACGTCGTCTTGCAAAGCTGATGGATGCTCCGTTTGTGAAGGTCGAAGCAACGAAATTTACCGAAGTGGGATATGTAGGCCGTGATGTTGATTCGATGGTAAGAGATCTTGTGGAAGCATCGATCAGGATCACAAAGCAGTCAAGACTGGAAGAAAAGTATGCTATAGCTGATGAGATCGCGGAAGAGAAGATCGTTGAGGCGATCATCCCGGGAGGCGGCAGGAAAAAGCAGCAGTCTTCAGGCGGCCCGTTTGATTTCATTCTCAACAGCGGAGGCTATAAGAGCCAGAAGCAACAGTATGAAGAGCAGCAGGCTCAGCAGGCCGAGCAGTCACAGGATTACCAGAGCAGGCAGGATGTTGAGATGGCCAGAGAGCAGGTCCGTCAGCAGCTGAGAAACGGTGATCTGGAAGAACAGTATATTGAGATACAGGTTTCAGATAAACCGAAGGGCAATGAGCTCGATATGAGTGAACAGGGAATGAGTATAGCCATCGGTAACATATTCGGCGACATGATGCCTGAAAGAAAAAAGAATAAGAAGGTAAAAGTCAAAGATGCCCGCAAGATCCTGAGGGAAGAAGAGGCTCAGAACCTCATCGACATGGATCAGGTGACGGAAGATGCTCTTGAGAATGCTGAGCAGAACGGCATTATATTTATCGATGAGATCGATAAGATCGCATCCGGCAGCGGCGTTCGCTCGGGAGCAGATGTTTCCAGAGAAGGTGTGCAAAGAGACATCCTTCCGATAGTCGAAGGCAGTGTTGTTAAGACGAAATATGGTCCGGTAAAGACGGATCACATCCTGTTCATAGGATCCGGCGCCTTCAGTTCGTCTAAACCGACTGATCTTATTCCGGAGCTCCAGGGACGTTTCCCGATCAGAGTCGAACTGGAACATCTTACTGAGGATGTATTCCTGAAGATCCTGACGATCCCGGAAAATGCTCTCATTAAACAGCAGAAGGCTCTGCTTGAAACAGAAGGTGTTGAGATCGAATTTACAGAAGACGCAATCAAAGAGATCGCGCATATGGCGTTCCTGATGAACGAACAGACGGAAAATATCGGTGCAAGAAGACTGCATACGATACTCGAAAAACTGCTTGAAGATATTTCGTTCAATATTCCGGATATAGATGAAGATAAGATCGTCATTGATGAACAGTATGTAAGTGATAAATTCAAAGAAAAGATACATCCCGTAGATCTTGATAAATATATTATTTAGCAGAATGACTGCGGAGATGAAACTGAAGGAACAAACCGAAGAAACAAGATAATATGAACGGCGGCAAATGATCTGATCCAAAGGATAAGCCGCCGTTTTTTTACCAAATATACAGAATTGTATGATTCAGAAAAACTTTTTCAAAAAGTCTGAAAATTACTTGCCTGAAAGAAATAAACGGTCTATAATCTAACCAGGAATGCGAGGTGATAATTTTATGTCTAGCATGTTAGAGAAAATCAGAAAACTCAACTGGGTGCTTCAGGAATCTCCCAAAGGAATTTTTTCGTTTGATGATATGTGTGAGATCCTTAAGGATCTGATGAATGCTAATATATACGTCATTGATGCGGAAGGTGTCCTTCTTGGCGTAGCTTATCAGAATGAAGATGATACAAGTGCTGTGACCGATGAAGAAACAGGTATGCAGTCACTTCCTGAAGGATATGCTGAAAGTCTCATGCGTGTTGAACAAACGAAGGTGAATTTTAAGGGCGATGAGCTTCTTGAATTGATGAAATATGAGAATAAAACCCGGGAAAAATATCATGCCGCGATACCTATAATAGGTGACGGGGTCAGGTGGGGAACTGTTTTGATGGCCCGCTACGAACCGGAATTCAATGATGAAGATATCGTTTTGGCAGAGGTTGGTGCCACAGCTGTAGGTATTGAATTCCAGAGGGTAAAGAGTCTCGAAAAAGAAGAAGAAGAAAGAGAACAGGAAATAGTCAGAATGGCTATCAGTACTCTTTCTTATTCGGAAACAGAGGCAGTCCAGAAAATTTTTGATGAGCTGAAAGAGCGTGAGGGGATACTGGTCGCCAGCAAGATAGCTGACAAGTCCAGGATCACTCGTTCGGTTATCGTGAATGCTCTGAGAAAACTGGAAAGCGCCGGTGTAATCGAATCAAAATCCCTGGGAATGAAGGGAACACATATAAAAGTCCTTAATGATAAATTCTACGAAGAACTGGAAAAACTGAAATAATGCTTCGCTGAATCGTCTGGATGTTTCCATTGCGCGAAAAGAAAATCTTACAGCAATGCTGCGCAGGTTTGTGTGTTTGTGCAGCGTTGCTTTGATTGTTTTTTGGACGTAAATATCGGGATTTTGCTCATTTGTTATGGTACAATAATACAATGCTGAAATTTGGAAAAAACAATGAAGTAATAAATGAAGAAAGCGTAAGGGCTATCCTGGCTGGTATAAGGCACGGAAAAAACGATGAGCGCTCCATGGAAGAACTGGAAGGCCTGGCCCGCGCTGACGGAGTTGAAGTTCTTGGAATCATTGTGCAGTCTCCTGAAAAAATAAACACAGCCACCCTCATTGGGAGCGGTAAAGTTGCTGAATTGGCTCAGCTGTGTGAAAATATGGGAGCTGACACAGTGATCTTCAACGAAGAACTGACAGGCATGCAGCTGAGAAATCTGGAGTCAGAGATCGGTGTCAGAATAATTGACAGAACGATCCTGATACTTGATATATTCGCGAAAAGAGCTGTCAGCGCTGAGGGAAAGCTTGAGGTCGAACTGGCGCAGCTTGCTTACAGGATGCCGAGACTTACGGGATTTGGAAGATCACTGTCCAGACTGGGCGGAGGCATCGGCACCAGAGGTCCGGGTGAGAAGCAGCTTGAAACCGACAGACGCCACATCCGAAAACGGATGGATGATATCAAAAAAGAACTGGCTGCTGCACGAAAAAACAGAGAGACACAGCGCAGCAGACGAAAAAAATCAGGTCTGCCTGTTGTGGCTTTGACGGGATACACAAATGCAGGCAAATCCGCTCTCATGAACCGTCTGATAGCTGAGAGCGACCGTTTCTCACGTTCGGGCACAGCCGCCCGGGAAACGGAAGTTTCAAAAATAAATGAATTGTTTGATGAAAGTGATTCGGATGATCTGACCGGAAGAAATGTGGCCTCGTATGATATGCTGTTCGCCACCCTTGATACTGCGCAGAGAAAGATAACGCCCGACGGCCGTCACGAATATATTCTGGTGGATACGGTTGGTTTCGTAAGTGATCTGCCGCATACTCTTGTCGATGCGTTCAGGGCAACTCTGGAAGAAGTCGTCTATGCGGATCTCATACTTGAAGTAGTTGACGCAAGCTATGATGAGTGTGCGTTTCATATTGAAACTACAGGAGAGGTTCTGAAAGAGATCGGCGCTGCAGGCATCGATCATGTGCTGGTTTATAACAAAATCGATATAGCGGGCGCTGAACTGCTGCCGCAGGTGCCGGGAGAAAGTGTTTTTGTATCGGCGAAAACAGGTGAAAATATTGATGAACTGAACCGTCTGATAACAGACAGATTGTTTTCTGATAATGTGAAGTGCAGGCTGATGATACCGTTTACACGCGGCGATGCAGTGTCCTTCGTGCAGGAACGCGGTGAGGTCATCAAAGTTGAGTACACAAGTAAGGGCACAGTGATAGAAGCCGAATTGTCTGAGGCTGATTACGGTCGTGTAAGGCAATTTGATATTGGCTGAAATACGGAAAAAAGGCGGGATGACCAGTTATGATATTATATAAAACAGCAGCCGGTGACGGCTGCGCTGAGTACGAAACAGAAAAATCAAGATTTATAGCTTATGTGAGGCCGGTCAGTTCACGGGAAGAAGCAGAAGCATTCATAAGGGAAATAAGGGCAAAGCATCGTGATGCGACCCATAATGTCCCGGCTATGGTCCTGGGCGAGAAAATGCAGATCCAATGGGCCAGCGATGACGGAGAGCCGCAGGGAACCAGCGGAGCGCCAATTGTCAGGATGCTGGTGAGCGAGAGTGTTACAAATGTGTGTATAGTTGTGACACGTTATTTCGGCGGAATAAAGCTGGGAACAGGCGGTCTTGTCAGAGCATACACAAAGAGTGCCAAACTTGGGCTCGAAGCAGCGGGGATCAGGAATGTATGTGAAAGATATTTTGCAGAGACTGAAATAGAGTATTCATATTACGATGTATTTCAGAAAATGAAACAGGATCATGACTTTGCTGTTGAAGGCGCAGAGTATGCTGAAAAAGTGACTCTGACACTCAGCTGCGAAAGCGAGAAGAAGGACATGCTGAAGGCTCTGATCGGACAGATAACCCAGGGCAGTGCAAAAATTATCAATGAATACAAAAAAAACACTTGACATGAATGAGGTTTTGCTTTATAGTCTGTAAATGTGCCGAGCAAACAAACACAAACAGCGAGGGCGCATAGCTCAGCTGGGAGAGCACCTGCCTTACAAGCAGGGGGTCATAGGTTCGAGCCCTATTGCGCCCACCATTACCAGCCGAGTGAAGAGGAGTATGCTGGCATAGCTCAGTTGGTAGAGCAGCTGATTTGTAATCAGCAGGTCGGGGGTTCAAGTCCCTCTGCCAGCTCCA
>CADCRD010000196.1 GCA_902803725.1 uncultured Eubacteriales bacterium | reverse complement strand
CCTCTGCGATAACTTTGACCGGAAAGAAGTATCCTTCAGCCTACAGCGATACTGTTTCAGTTGCGGGTGACGAGCTTAGCAACGATGCCAGACCTGAGGTAAAGGCCATCGATATTTCCGGATATGACCGGATCATACTGGTATATCCATTGTGGTGGGGAACCATACCAATGCCTGTGGCGAGTTTTCTGGAAAACTGCGATTTCGAAGGAAAGAGGATCGATCTGGTTGCAACGCAGGGCAGCAGTGGCTTTGGTTCCAGCACAGACGATATCAAAAAGCTGTGTCCGGGTGCTGACGTGCGGGAAGGAATCAGCATTTACTGCGAAGATGTGCCGGATGCGGGAAAGGAAATCGTAAATTATTTACAAAAGATCAGATGATCATTTGTTAGTATACCCGGCTGAGCGAGTGGAAAAAGGATTTATCAGGAGGCTCTCCTCAGGATAAATCCTCATTTTTATGCGGATCTCGGGAGCCTGTACGCAGGAATATGTGTTCCGGGGAGCGGCAGCAAAACTTATAATATAAACAAGAAGAGAAAAAACTCCTTTCAGTTATAATTCTAACTCCTTTCACGTGGTGCCGGTGAGAAGCCGGCACCACACCAAACAAATGTTGGGCGAACCGGCGCAGGGCAGCTGTGCGGGGGTAAATAGAATAAGGTGATGAAAAAATGAATGATAATATATGCAACAATGCGAAAAGACGCTGGCTGGAAAGTCTGCCGACCGGAGATCTGCTGTATCTGATGATGCTGCTGAAAGGGCAGATCGAGATAGATGAAAGCGATGAGAGACAGCAAAGGCTGAAAAGAAGTTTTGAGCAGGCGCAGAAATGAGCAGCTGTCCGGCAGAAAAATGTGATGACAGACGAATATGACGGAAAGTCTGAAGAGAGATTTCGGGAAGAAAGCAAAACGGGAGGTGTGCAAGATGAGATTTGCAGATGAATTCAAGATGAGATATCATAATAGAGACTGGAGATGGCTGCTGGCGATCGGTATATTCGCTCTGATCGGACTCAAGGTCGCAGGCAGGATACTGGGAGGAAGCATGAGTTTTGCTTCGGGTCTTGTGGCTGTGTTCCTGCTCCCGGTCAAGATCCTGCTGGTACTGGCATCCGCTCTGGCCGGAGTGGCCTTCGTGATCTTTGCCATCGGATTCTTTGGTGCCTGGATCTCAGGGTGCAGACGCTGAAGGAGATCCGGAGAATGGTATCATTCAAAAAAGAAGGAGAGCATTAAAGTGAACAACGGGAAACATAGCGGAGTGAGTAATAAAGCAATAACTATAATAGCAGGTCTGATGATGCTGTATGGCGCGGGCGGCATGGAAGACTACGGAAAGGATTTTTACGTTGGCCTCATGATATTCATCGCCGGATTTGCTGTCCTGATGGCTGTATGTATCCTGCCATTTCTTTCATCGCGCAGCAAAAAACGGAAAGTTTCAAAAAAATATCTGAGATATTCCTCAGTCATCGGCCAATATCGCCGTACGCCTTTAAAGATGCTGGCAGATGAATTGAAGACCAGCGAAAAGAATGTTAAACTCGAAATACAGGAAATGGTCTTTGACGGGTATCTGAAAGATGCTTATGTTGATCAGGACTCAGAGGAACTGGTCATCCCTGCGAACACGATGATCCGTGAGAAAAAGATCCGTTGCCCGAGGTGCAGTGCTGAGATCAAAGACGTATATAATTACTGTCCGATGTGCGGGCACAGCAGATTCGCCGAAGAAACGAACGAGCAGGAAAAGAATCACGAACAGGTCAGGATGTATCTGGGAATGATCGATTCAGTAAAGCTGTTCTCTGCAAATCAGGAGTTGTTAAAATGCACGGCATACTTCAGTGAGCTGGTGAATGATATACTGAAGAGGACAGAGGACAAGCCTGAACTGATGGGAAACCGCGACATCCGCAATCTGTACAATCTGTATCTGCCAAAGATCGCCGGAGCGATCGAAGACTACAAAGAAATGCTGATCAAAAAGATCCCGGCCGAAAAGCGTCTAGCTCTTGAGGACGATCTCTGCAAGGTATTCTACAAAGAGAACATGGCACTGGTCGAGATCACAAACAAACTGAACGATGACGATATTCTGGACATCTCATCTGAGATCGACGCGATCGAGGAAAAACTGGCACGCGACGGATACTGATCAGATGCGCGGGATGCACAGAATCACAGAATCAGTGTAAGAAAGCCTGAACCGAAAAGGGTTTTAGTGGCTTTATGACTAAAAAAACGGGATTTTGTGACTAAAAAATCGCAATAAGCGAAAAAATCCAAGAAAATTTAGTCACAAAAATAGAAAAAAGTAGTGGCTTTGTGACTAATGGCCAGCTGTGATGGAGAAAAAGGAGAAATAAAATGGCAGACAAGATCACTTTAAAACTGGAAGGAGAAAATGCTGATATCAGGACAGCTGACGTTGCTGAAAAAGCGGGTGCTGTCAATGCTCTTAAAGAGGGTTTGATAAACGGCGGAGAAACTGCGATCCGATTTGAAGAAAGCAACTTCACCGATGAAGAAATAAAGCAAATCGAAGAATTTGCGAACAAGATAGATTTGAGGAACAGTGAGCAGATCATGCAGTATGGTGTCTCGGCTCAGAAAAAATCAACGAACTTTTCGGATGCGGCGCTCAAGAGTGTGAAGACAAAGGAATTCGGAGAGGTGGGCGACTTGCTGACCCAGCTTACAACTGAAGTCAGAAAAGTCGGCGACGAAGAAAAACATGGCATTGCCGGATGGTTCCAGAAACGCGAAAACAAGATCGAAGCAGTAAGAGCCAGATACGCGACAACAGAGGGCAACATCAGAAAAATCTCGGATGCTCTGGAGACCCACCAGTTCACTCTGCTGAAAGATATGTCGATGCTGGATAAGCTGTATGATCAGAACAAGCTGTACTTTAAGGAATTGTCAATGTACATCGCTGCCGGCCGCAAAAAACTTGACGAGGTGAGAAGCGGTGAGTTAGCCGAACTGCAGCAGCGCGCACAGACATCGATGGCAAATGAGGATATTCAAGAGGCAAGGGATCTGGCAAATATGTGCGACAGATTTGAAAAGAAGCTCCACGATCTGGAACTGACCCGTACGATCACACTGCAGACAGCGCCGCAGATCAGGCTGGTGCAGGAAGACGACGCCCTGATGGCAGAGAAGATCCAATCCACCATCAATAACACTATTCCGCTGTGGAAAAATCAGATGGTGCTGGCCCTGGGAGTCGCTCACGCAGACGAGGCAGCCAAGGCACAGAAACTGGTCTCGGACATCACTAACGATATGCTGAAAAAGAATGCCGAAAAATTAAAGATGGCAACGATCACGGCTGCCGAGGAAAACGAGAGATCCATCGTTGATATGGAGACGCTTCAGTACACGAACGAGCAGCTTATCACCACGATCGATGAAGTTCTGCGTATCCAGTCTGAGGGACAGAGCCGCAGGCGCGAGGCTGAGACCGAACTGGTCAAGATCGAAAACGAACTTAAGGCAAAACTGATCGAAGCCAGCACAGGAGGAAACGATCAGTAAAAAAACAGCTTATACAGGCTTTGCTTTTCGAAAAAGGAAAAGCAAAGTCTTTTTTATTGCCGTGATCCGGGCATTATTAAAGCCTGCGGCCGCAAGTTTGTTACTAACACGTTAGTTAGCAAAGAGTAATATATAGCAATTAGTCATTCTTTTAGTAACAACAAGACATAATCGGTTCACTTTGCATTGACTGGCATTCAGACGGAAAGGAGTTTTTATGGAAACATTGGACAAAAAAGAGATAAGCATCATGGGAATCGATATAAAAATGTTTCTGATCATTGCAGCTGTAATAATAGGCGCTACGGTCCTGGGGGTCCTGCCGGGCGGCATGGTCGGAGCATTTCTTTTCCTGATGATATTCGGAGAGCTTCTCAACAAGATCGGCAATATCACTCCGATCATCAAGACATTCTTAGGCGGAGGCGCGATCGTATGTATATTTGGCGGCTCTGCACTAGTGTACTGGAATGTTATTCCAAAAACAGCGGTTGAAACTTGTACCACTTTTATGACTGACGGAGGTTTTCTTGACTTTTACATAGCCGCTCTGATCACAGGTTCGATTCTGGGAATGAACCGCAAACTGCTGATCAAAGCCGCAATATTATATCTGCCATGTATAATCGGGGCGGTTGCTCTCGCGCTGGTTCTGGTATCATTGACAGGACATGTTTTCGGCATGGCTTCAGCTGAATCTATCGCATATATCGGGATCCCGATCATGGGCGGAGGCATGGGAGCAGGTGCTGTGCCTATCTCAAAGGTGTTCGAGAGTGCCCTTAATATTCCTGCAGAGCAGATCATGGGAAGGCTGGTTCCGGCTGTTGCTCTCGGCAATGCGTTTGCCATCGTATGCGGCGGACTGCTGAACAGACTGGGCGAAAAGATCCCTGCACTCACAGGAAACGGGCAGCTGGTCAGGACTGATGATCCGGCTCTGCTGCAGCAGAGTAAAGACCCTGTGGCCAGAGGACTTGGAGACTATGCGATAGGCTTGATCGTTGCAACATCATTCTTCGCCTTTGGCAGCATTGTCGCAAAACTCATTGCGATGCTGGGTCTGGATATCCACCCTTATGCCTGGATGATAATCTCGGTTGCAACCGCAAAGAT
>CADCRD010000195.1 GCA_902803725.1 uncultured Eubacteriales bacterium | reverse complement strand
CTTGTTTATGCTTTCACACATCAAAAAGGAAATGTCGATAAAAAAGGCAATATTGATAATGATTTTATTAGGCGTTGCCTTTTTTACCTTATCTCAATTTGATAGTTTCCTGATCACAAAATCATATTTCAACAATCTGAACATTCATAAAATGTCAAAGGCTGAACATAAAGAGTATTCGGAATTGAAAAAAAACGATCCTGCCAAGTATGAGAATATAAAAGACGATATTCTAAGATATTCTCTCAGGATGCCATCAGAAAAAATTTCGAAGTTGTCAGGGAACGATATTGCAACTCAATCGTTTGTGGCACAGGATCCATATATTAAAAGAGCAAATATTTTCTTCAGAAATACAGACGGAGCAGCAACAAAAGGAATAATTACCGTTTCTGTAATTGACAAAAAAGGCAAAAAAGTATGCAGTTCAAGCCTTAAAGCCGGTCTTGTCAACAATGATTCAATGACTATGTTTGATTTTACAGATGATTCAGAAGAATTGAATCAGAACAGGATCATACAGAAAAAGTATTCACTTTATAAAAAAGAAGGAATCAGTATAAATAAAGGTGAACGGTATAAATTACAGATAAAATGCAGTAATGTTTCTTCTGATCATTTGTTTGGGATACATCTTTGTAACAAAAAATCAAAGGATGGCAGTTCATTATATTTAAACGGAAATAATACTAAACGACCTTTCTTTGGAGCTATTGCTTTTTTGCATCTTAATATTGCAGTTTATTTCATTTTCATTGCAATGTTGCTTTTTGCTTTTGTTTTGATATTACTTCCTCTTGATTATATAGAACAAAAAATCTCTCAGCGAAGAGGAAAAGAAACAGATCTAAACATTATTTTATCAAGGTTATTATTTATATTTGCACCATTTGTGGCTCTGTTCGTGTCTTGCAAAGCACTGGCTCTTAAAACAAGTTCCTTTATTTATCTGCTGTTATCACTTGATGGAGCATTAAATCTTTTTGTACTTACAGCACTTTTGTTTACGTTATACCTGATTATTAACAGAACAAAATATGCTACGCTGTCGTTTATGATAATAGCTCTGGTATTTTCAATTGCAAATTACCTTTTAGTTCAATTCAGAAATTCGCCTTTAGTTGCAGCGGATTTTTCATCGATCGGAACGGCAATGGATGTTGCTGCGAACTACACCATTGCCTTCACTAAAGGCAGTTTCTGGATGATTATTACAGCGGTTATATACATATGCCTGACGATTTTGCTCAAGTCTTACAAAGGACTTAATCTCAAAAAAAGATCAGCTTTGCTTTTGATTTATTTTCTGTTTGCCGGATGCGGATACTGGTTGTTCCTTTCAAAGAACGCTGTTGCAAACAGAGTGTATATCTCTGGATTTGATGCAAAGAGAAGTTATACTATACATGGTTCACCGCTTGGTTTCGTTTTGACTATAAAGGCTATCAGGATCGAAAAGCCTGAAGATTACTCGCTTGAGCTGGTAAACTCAATAACATCTGAATATGAATCAGATAAAGCAGTTTCTTCAGGAGACAAAACAAAACGACCGAATATAATAGCTATAATGAACGAGGCATATTCTGATCTGTCTTACGTTGCACCGTTCAGGACAACTGGTGATTACATGCCGTTCTATAATTCTTTGAAAGATAATACAATAAAGGGCAGACTGCACACATCTGTTTTTGGTGGAAATACAGCAAATACTGAATATGAATTTCTGACAGGTAATACATTGGCATTTATGCCTATGCGTATAGTTGCTTATAACAGCAAGGTAAAAGAAAATGCTCCTTCGATCAACAGAAATCTTCAGGACAATGGTTATGGTGGAAGCATTGCTTTTCACCCTGGTATGAAAAACTCATATAACAGAGACGTTGTTTACAAGAATTTTGGGTTTAAAAAGTATATATCTCTGGAAAATCTGAAAAACCCCAAGAAGATCAGAGCATATGTATCTGATGAATATGATTTTAACAGGATCATTACAGAATATAACAACTACAAAGAAAAAAAATCTGACAAACCTTTTTGGCTTTTCAATGTCACTATACAGAATCACAGTGATTTTAAGTACAGCAGCGGCGTTGTTGATAAGCAGGTCAGGATCATTGATGAAGCCGCAAGGCAGGAACAGGCAGAGCAGTATCTGAATCTTATCAAAAAAACTGATGAGGCATTGGAAAAACTGATAGCATATTATTCTGCAATAAATGAGCCAACAGTCATCGTTATGTTTGGCGATCATCAGCCGCGTGTCGAAGATACTTTCTATACCGCAATAGAATCGCATGGAAAATATAACAGCTCTCTTGACCGTATTGAGCACAGATATCAGGTTCCTTTCATGATCTGGGCTAATTATGACATAAAAGAAGAAAGCGATATAAACATCAGCGCAAATTATCTTGGCGCATTTCTGATGGAGAAACTTGAATTGCCAATGACGGGTTACGAAAAGTACCTTATGGATCTTTACAAGAAAGTTCCTGTGATCACTTCGGTTTGCAATATAGACAAAGATGGCAATATCAGTAAAAATGATGATGTTAAAAACTACAGCAAAGAACTTAAGCAATATCAGTGTCTGGAGTATAATAACGTCGTTGATTTTGAAAACAGAGAAGAATCGTTTTTCAGATTAAGACAGTAAATTGGTTTGTGAAATAAATTTATTAATATAAAAGAACATAAAAGGACAAATAATGATTGACACTTTAATAATAATTTGTTAAAGTAATTCGGTAAGCCGCACAGAACGGGTTATTTAAGTGTGCAAAACAGGTTTGCAACACCCATATGGCGAGACTGGCGTGAGGAGGAATTATAAATGTACGCAGTAATCGAAACAGGCGGAAAACAGTACAGAGTTCAGCCGGGTGATGTTATCTCGGTGGAGAAGCTGAATGTTGAAGCAGGTGAAGAAATCAAATTTGACAAAGTCCTGGTAATGGGTGAAGGTGCTGATGTTAAGGTCGGTACTCCATATCTGGATGCAGCTATCACAGGCAAAGTAGTAGAAAACGGCCGTGGCAGGAAAGTGATCATCTATAAATATAAAGCAAAGAAAGATTATCGCAAAAAGCAGGGTCACAGACAGCCGTATACAATGGTTGAAATAACAGAAGTCGGTGGAGTTAAGGCTCCTGTAAAGGAGGAACCCGCAGCAGCTGCAGAAGAAGCTGCTGAAGCAGTTGAAACAGAAGCAGAAGATAAAGGTGTTTCGATGCATATGAAAAAAGATGAACTCATCGCTTATGCTAAAGAACATAATATCGCAATAGATGAGAAATCCACAAAACAGGAAATCATCGACACTATCAATGAAAGCAACTAATTTCCGTATTCAGATATAAAGGAGGCGTAAAACATGTCAAGTAAAAAAGGTGTATCCAGCTCCAAGAACGGTCGTGACAGTGAGTCCAAGAGACTAGGTGTCAAAACGGGCGACGGGCAGTACGTTACAGCAGGCAGCATCATAATGAGACAGCGCGGAACTAAAATTCATCCGGGTATCAACGTAGGAATCGGCGGAGATGACACTTTGTTCGCAATGATCGATGGTGCAGTTAAATTCGAAAGAAAAGGCAAGACCAGAAAACAGGTCAGTGTTTATCCTAAGAATGCATAACACGTAAAGACGAGCCCCTGAAAACAGGGGCTTTTT
>CADCRD010000194.1 GCA_902803725.1 uncultured Eubacteriales bacterium | reverse complement strand
AGCATTCTTTTGATGCCGCGGATCTGACCCTCGATACGATTCAGCCTGTTCATCAGTTTTTTTAACTCTTCCTCGCTGCGTTTTTTCTTTCTGTGTGTACAGCATGTGTCTTTTTCCATAACAATGTATTCCTTTCAAATGAGATCAGTTTACTGTCTCAATAGTGCCATCAGGTTAGTCACAACTGACTTTCTGCCGTCATTATACCCCTGCGGGGTATTTAGCGCAAGTGCTTTTTACAAAAAAAGAACCGGCTTTTTCCGGTTCATCCAAAATCACATTCAGTCTTTATTTATATCCTCAAATGAGATCTGATTAGCCATGATCGCATCTTCATATTCTTCAGGCACCTCGATCAGGCTTTCTATATCTTCTATATCGGGAAGTTCTTTAAGTGTCGAAAACCCAAAATACTTAAGAAATGTGTCAGTCGTGCCATATAGTATCGGGCGTCCGATCCCATTAGAACGGCCTTTTTCTTCAATAAGTTCTTTCCGCATGAGACCTTCAAGGACCCTTTCACATTTTATACCGCGAATGGCTTCGATCTCACCTCGCGTTACAGGCTGTTTATAAGCGATTATTGCCAGGACTTCAAGAGCTGACTGACTGAGTTTACGGCGTTTCACAGGAGTACACAGCCGTTCGATATAAGCCGCGTTTTCATCAGCTGTAACAAACTGAAAGCTCTTGTTGATACGGCGGATCCTGATGCCGCGGTTTTCATTTTCGTATTCTTCTCTCAGTTCTTCCAGATATTCTATCGCCTCTTTCTCACTGATGTTCAGAACCTCTGCTGCTGATCTTGCGTTAAGCGGTTCCCCCCAGGTGAACATCATTGCTTCAAAGGCGCTCTTTATTGATTTTGCTGTTGTCATTTATATCACCCATTTAACTGTTTTATTCGTTTGCAGCTTCATCGGATCCGCTTTCGTGAGTGATCGCTTCACCGATCTTGTCGGTCGCAGTGACTGTTATGTCACCGAACAGTCTCGTCTGCTCTGCCTTTAGTCTTCTCTGCTTTATCATCTCCAGCATCGACGAGAATGACAGTGCTATGTCGTATCTGTCGGTCCTGTCCTGCACCATATCTCCAAAAAGAATTTTTTTATCCGGATCAGCTGCAAACAGACTTTGTATAAACTGCATCCTGTGCTCAGCGCTGATCCTCTGTCTTTCAATGCGCTCGTAACGTCTCTTGATGTCTTCAATCTTTTTCTTCTTCTGAAGAAAACTGTTAAATGCATTGACAAACTGATCAATGTCCAGTTTCAGATATTCATCAGGAGATTCTGTGTACTGAGAAATATCTTCCTGCGGTTTCTCATAAATATGAAAATTCGCCTGCTCACCTTCCCTGAGCATCTCGGATGCGATCTTGAATTTCTTGTATTCAAGAATCCTCATTGTAAGATCGGTACGCGGGTCTTCTGCTGCTTCGCCGCTTTCGGGATCAGCGGCTCTGGGCAGCAGCATCTTTGATTTCAGATCGATCAGTTCTGCCGCCAGCACCATAAATTCAGAAGAAACTGCAACGTTCATCTGTTGCATTTCTTCTATGTATTTCAGATATTGAGTTGTTATTTCCGCGACTTTGATGTCGTATATGCTCATCCGGGCACTCTCGATCAGATAAACGAGCAGATCGAACGGTCCTTCAAAGACATCAAGTCTGACTTTGTAACCCATTATTTCTTTCCGTTTAAATTCTTTGTCAGTTCTCGTAGTATTTCATGGCATTGCCCATGGTCTTGTTATATTCACGCATGAGCTGTATACCTCTGTCTGTTTTATTGTAAAACACCAGTTTGGCACTGGATTTTATTCCGGCACCCAAAGCTGTTTCATATTCGTTTTTCATTACATCGATGTCATCCGCACGTTCCTCAGCCATCTTTTTGGAGACGATCAGAACATCTGTCGGTATCTGAGTCCTGCCGAAATTGACGTAATCAGCAGACAGATCATACACCTTATTGACTTCGCTTATCTTATCTAATTTTGCGGCATACGGTTCGCTGCAGACAACGATCGCATTCCACTCTGCAAATGCCCTCTTCGCTGCATCGTATGAATTGATATATTTGACACGCACGCCTGAAAAACCCGATCCTGCATCCTGCATGACCCTCTGACATACCTGGTCTGCTGTAGAATTCTTATTCACGATTTTTACTCTTTTATTGACCAGCCAGGATGGTCTGAACCCCGTGACGGAGTATCCGCTTGCGACAATATATATACCATCTAATGTCACAGGACTTACTTCATAAAGACCTTTCTTCGTGCGTCCGTACATCTCAGCAGCAATACCTGCCGAAACAACAGCTGCGTCATATTTCCCCTTTTTGATCGCAGTACGAAGATCCCCGATTTTTTTATATGTTTTTATCTGATAATTATCACCCATATTTTTGAACACGGAAAGAGCAGCCGTTCCTGTCTGAGCAACGACCTTTATCTGGCCGGAGAGTTCCTTTGGCTCTTCTGATTTTTTTTCCTTTTTTTCTTCACCGCAGGCTGTAAATAACAGCAGCGCTGTCAGCAACAGTGCCAACAGCGCAATCAATTTTCTGTGTTGCATCTATCTTCCGGCCCTTCTGCCACCGTCGGCGACTCTCATTCTCGATATCGCCTTTTTCAGCATTACCTCTGCACGTCTGACATCCATTTTATCTGAATCTCTGTTTTGTGCAAGCCATTCTTCAGCGGCAACCTTGTCTGCCTCAGCACGCTTTTTATCGAGCTCTTCCTGCCATTCGGCATGGTCGGCATAGACTACGATGCTGTCTTTTACGTCGATAAAACCACCGGCGATCGCTGCGATCTTGAAACCCTGAGAACCGGGTTCCTGTACCGCCATCTCGCCAACATCCAGCAGTTTTGTCGCCCAGGAGTGATTAGCCATGAAACCTTCCTCACCAAACAATGTGGGGACAATGATCATTTCGATGTCTCCTCTGTAAAACAACCTTGAAGGTGTTATGATCTCAAGCTTTATAGTATTAGCCATTAGCTTTGTCCTTTTCGTATTTTTCCACTACTTCATCGATACCGCCTGCCATCAGGAAGTAACTTTCGGGAATGTCATCGTGCTTGCCGTCGAGGATCTCTCTGAAACTGCGTACTGTCTCTTCAAGAGGCAGATATTTCCCCGGCATGCCTGTAAACTGCTCCGCTACACCAAACGGCTGTGACATGAAACGCTGAACCTTTCTGGCACGGTTTACGATCAGCTTGTCCTGATCGGAAAGTTCGTCCATACCAAGGATAGCTATGATGTCCTGCAGATCCTTGTATGCCTGCAGTACTTCCTGGACCTCTCGAGCCGTTCTGTAGTGCTCTTCGCCGAGGATCAGCGGGTCCATGATCCTGGATGTACTTGCCAGCGGATCTACGGCCGGATATATACCAAGTTCTGTGATAGCACGGTCAAGTACTGTTGTAGCATCAAGGTGCGAGAATGTCGTCGCCGGAGCAGGGTCAGTAAGGTCATCGGCAGGTACATATACAGCCTGTACCGATGTTATAGATCCCTTCTTCGTCGATGTGATACGTTCCTGCATGGCACCCATTTCAGTTGCCAGTGTCGGCTGATAACCTACAGCTGACGGCATACGTCCCAGCAGAGCCGATACTTCGGAACCGGCCTGTGTAAATCTGAATATGTTATCGATGAACAGGAGTACGTCCTGACCTTCTTCATCTCGGAAGTATTCAGCCATCGTAAGTCCTGTCAGAGCGATCCTCATACGAGCCCCCGGCGGCTCGTTCATCTGTCCGAATACCATGGCTGTCTTATCGATTACACCTGATTCTATCATTTCATAGTAAAGGTCATTACCTTCACGTGTACGTTCACCTACTCCTGCGAATACCGACAGACCGCCGTGTTCTGTAGCGATATTTCTGATCAGTTCCTGTATCAGTACCGTTTTACCTACGCCGGCACCGCCGAAGAGTCCTACCTTACCACCTTTTGTATATGGAGCGATCAGGTCGATTACCTTGATGCCTGTCTCGAAAACCTGTGTCGATGTATCCTGTTCGTCAAATCTGGGTGCTTCTCTGTGAATAGATGCTCTCTTGTCTGTATTTACCGGACCTTTATCGTCTATAGTTTCACCTGTTACGTTGAACAGTCTGCCAAGAACCTCGTTTCCAACAGGTACAGCGATCGGACCACCCGTATCTATCGCATCCATTCCTCTGGAGAGGCCGTCTGTCGAAGACAGGGCTACACAGCGAACTACATCATCACCCATGTGCTGAGCGACTTCTGCGACTACCTTACGGTCTCCGTGCTGGATCTCGATGGCGTTGTTCAGCTGCGGCATCTCTTCGGGATTGAACTTGACGTCTATTACAGGTCCTATGATCTGATGTATGAGTCCTTTGTTCATGTTATGATTTCCTCCTACTTCTGTGCTTCCGAACCGGAAACGATTTCAATAAGCTGATTCGTGATCGCTGTCTGTCTGGCTCTGTTATAGTTGAGTTCAAGTTCTCCCAGCATCTCACGGGCATTGTCAGTTGCGTTTTCCATTGCCATTCTTCTGGCTGCATGCTCGCATGTAGCAGATTCAACGATGGCACTGTACAGCATTGTCTCTACATATTTCGGCACCAGATAATTGAACACCTCTTCCATTGAAGGTTCATATTCAATTTCCTTTTCGTTTTTGATAACGTTAGGATCAGTTTCCGGATTGAAGGGCAGTAATCTTACACTCTTCACCTGTTGATCCAGCGTGCTGAGATATGAAGTATATACAAGAATGACCTCATCTATCTCGCCTTTGTCATACTGTTCGATTATAGGTCTGGACATCTTCTGAGTTGCCAGAAACGATATCGTCTCCGAAGGATCCGGATAATCAGCTATGATATTTATTCCGTTTTTTGCAAAATAGTCCCGGCCTTTCGTCCCTATCGAAACGATGCAAGAATCATCCGAATGCTCTTCGATCAGCTTTTCCGCTTCTTTGATCACATTGGAATTGAATCCACCGCACAGACCCTTGCTGCTCGTAAGCACGATGTAGCAGGTGTTTTTGATCTCGCGCGTACCTTCAAGATATCTCTCGGGGATCGAGGTCGTATTATTGAAGATCTCCGCGATGGACTGTGTTATAAAATGAAATTGTTCGTTGGATTTTTCAAAGGTGGCTTTGGCTCTTCTCAGCTTTGCTGCAGAAACCAGTTTCATAGCATTTGTAATGTGCTCCATGCTGGTTACGCTTCGCATACGTCTTTTGACATCCTGCATACTGACCGCCATAAGCTTCACCCCCTTTTCTATAATATATTGTCAGTTACATTGCCTTTTCTGCTGCGGCCCTTGCGGCATCGATAGCAGCATCTTCTTCTGCCAGTTCTTCATGACGCAGTGCCTTCTGGCTGTCTAACAGCATATCACTCTTCTGAGTCTTTCTGAAAGCAATGATCCCGTTTCTAATCTTTTCTTCCAGTTCATCAGACAGCTTGCCTTCTTCTCTGATCTCGTCCAGAACAGCAGACTCACGTGTCTCAAAGTAATCCAGCAGACCTTCTTCAAATCTTGCTACATCTGAAACATTTATATCCTTCATATAACCGTTAGTTGCGGCAAATATGCTGACTACCTGTTTCTCGACCGGCATAGGTTTGTACTGGCCCTGTTTGATGATTTCCATGAGGATAGCACCGTGATCAAGTCTCGCTCTTGTGTCAGCATCTACATCTGAACCGAACTGTGAAAAGCTGGCCAGCTCTCTGTACTGCGCGAGTTCCATCTTGATTTTACTGGATACCTGCTTCATGGCTTTGATCTGCGCGTCACCACCTACACGCGATACCGAAATACCGGCATCGATAGCAGGTCTTTGTCCCTGGAAGAACAGGTCTGTCTGCAGATAGATCTGACCATCCGTGATCGATATTACGTTGGTCGGTATATAAGCGGATACGTCGCCTGCCTGTGTTTCAATGATCGGCAGTGCTGTCAGTGATCCGCCGCCTTCTTTATCTGAGAGTTTAGCCGCCCTTTCAAGAAGTCTTGAGTGCAGATAGAATACATCTCCCGGATAAGCTTCGCGCCCCGGCGGTCTTCTCAGCAGCAGCGACATCGCACGGTATGCGACAGCATGCTTTGAGAGGTCATCATATACGATGAGGACATGTTTCCCCTGCCTCATGAAGTGCTCGCCCATAGCGCAGCCCGCATAAGGAGCTATAAACTGCAACGGAGCAACGTCGGATGCCGTCGCCGATACGACGATCGTGTAATCCATGGCTCCCTGATTTTCCAAATTCTGTACCAGCTGGGCAACAGTCGATTTTTTCTGACCTATTGCTACATAGATACAGATAACATCTGTGTCCTTCTGGTTGATAATAGTATCAATAGCGATAGCAGTCTTGCCCGTCTGTCTGTCGCCAATGATCAGCTCACGCTGACCTCTGCCGATAGGTATCATTGAGTCAACGGCCTTAAGACCTGTCTGCAGCGGTTCTTTAACTGACTGTCTGGCCAGTACGCCCGGAGCAGGACTCTCTATCGGTCTTGTTGCACTGGTGTTTATCGGCCCTTTGCCGTCGATCGGCTGTCCCAGTGAATTGACTACTCTGCCGATCAGTTCGTCACCAACAGGAACCTCTACTACGCTGCCTGTCGGTTTAACGATATCTCCTTCTTTGATCCCTTCGTCGGAACCGAGAATAACAACACCTACGTTATCCTCTTCCAGATTCATCGCCATTCCATATATTCCGCCCGGAAACTCTAAAAGTTCACTGGCCATGCAATTCTCAAGCCCGTAAACTCTGGCGATGCCGTCTCCGACCTGTATAACAGTACCAAAATCCGAGATTTCCAGCTGATTCTTATATTCTTTGATCTGCTGTTTGATGACCGCACTGATCTCTTCTGGTCTCAAATTCATCTACTGCTCGCCTCCCTTCTCGTTTAATATGCTGCTTCCTAAATCATCCAGGCGCTTCCTGAGGGTGGCATCGATGACTTTGCCGTCGATCAATATCTTAATGCCCCCGATGATGGAAGCATCGATTTCGTTTTCGAGTTTTACGTTCTCTTTAATGAGATTGCCTGTCTGCTCTTCAAACTTCTTCAGCTGCTCTTCTTTAAGAGGAACCGCTGAATAAATCGTTCCGTAGGAATACCCTTCTTCTTTTTCGTACAGCAGCCTGTACGATTTCATAATCTTCTTGTAGTGAGCCGCTCTGCCGCGGTCTACCAGAATGCACAGCAAATTCAGAAGTTCCTCGCTGATTCTTCCCTCGAAGATATTTGTCAGGATTTCCTTCTTTACATCTGCTGCTATTGTCGGATTCACCATAAGCCTCTCAAGGTCAGGTTCCAGATCCATAATGTCACAGATGGCAAGACCTTCTTCGAGAATATCTTCGGTTTTGCCCAGTTCCGTGGCAACCTGATAGAGGGCTTCACCATAGACTCTGTCGACTGTTAGTTCTGCCATCCCTGTGTACCTGCCTCTTTGATTATCTGATCAACGATCTGCTCCTGCGCGCCTGTCTGCTCCAGATCTTTTTCCATGATCTTGGCAGCAGCCATCATCGCAAGAGTCGTGACCTCAGTCCTCATATCGGCGAGAGCTCTTGCGCGGTCTCTTTCGATATCACGCTCCGCATTCTGCTTTAACTGCAGCGCCTTTGCATTAGCTTCGTCGATGATCTTCTTGGCCTGCTGATCAGCCTGTGCTTTGGATTCTCTGATTATTTCGGTGCCTTCCGCTTCGACCTTTGCGATCCTGCGGTTGTAGTTCTCCAGCTTCTCATCGGCCTTTTTGTTTGTGGCCTCGGCACTGTCAAACGCATCCTTGATAGACTGCGTACGGCTGTCCAGCATATTGATGAACGGCTTGTACAGGAATTTGCCGAGTATACCGATCAAAAGCAAAAAGTTGATGAGATAAAAGAGAAACTGTGTTAGGCTCAATCCTAATGCTTCAACCATGACTTCATCCTTTTAAATAACTTAATAATAATCTTAAATTTTAGCAAACAACAGGAATGCAATTACAAGACCGTAAATGCTGAGCGATTCCATGAAGGCAAACGCCAGGATCATGTTCGTACGCAGAATGCCTGCAGCTTCCGGCTGACGAGCCATTCCTTCTAATGCTTTTGATGCAGCTATACCCTGACCGATTCCCGGACCGATTGCTGCAAGACCGATTGCGAGCGCTGCTCCTAATGCTACTAAACCCATTTGTCATTCTCCTTTCGTCTCTTCGACATGAATATTTATATCAATTCTTTGATTGACCAATTATTAAGCGTGCTCTGTGAGCTCTTCACCCTCTTCCAGCTCGCCTGCCTCCGTGAAGTATATCGCAGTCAGCAGTGAGAATACGAGAGCCTGTACCAGTCCCATCAGTACGGACAGCAGCTGCATTATTACAGGAAGTCCGATCGGAACCATTTCGAAGAACTGCTCTGTTACAGTTTCTTCACCGAATACGTTACCATAGAGTCGCATCGACAGTGAAAGAGGTCTTACGAACATCTCTATCAGCATAAGCGGGAACAGAAACGCAAACGGTTTAAAAAGATGTTTGAAATAACTGGGTCCTCTGTGAGCTCTAAGGCCGACGATCGTAGTCATAAAGAATACGAATATGGCCATTGCCGCCGTACAGTTCAGGCTGCTGGTCGGAGCTTTCACTCCCGGCAGAACACCGGAACCCGGTAACAGTCCGACATAGTTACATAACAGAATGTAGATGAATAAAGTTGCTACAATGGGGAAGTACTGTCTGCACAGTGTCTTTCCCATGATCCCTTCGAAAAAGTCATATAACTTTCCGATGGAAAGTTCCATTACGTTCTGGAACCTGCCGGGTACTGTCTGCATCTTTCTTCCTGCCACGATCGCAAGGATCGTCAGCAAAATAGTGATCACCAGACTGGTTACCATACCATCCGTGATCCCATACTGGTTCAATGATGCCATCATTGACTTGGTCATAACTTTTCACCTTTCAGGGGCATGCCCCGTCTGCAAGTTTTGTAATGTAAGTGTTAATGTCCTATTTGCGCCCTGCCGCAGTGATAATGTTCATCAGGGCTATCCCCGTAGCCAGAGCCACTATGAAGGTGATCCAGCTGAACGGCAGATAATCTCTTATGACAAATGCCACTACCAGCGCAACGATATTCACAAGGTAACTGATCATCGCTCTCGAATAGACCTGAGCCTGTTCGTGCTCCGAGGCGCCGTCACCTTTGCTGACGTAACTCTTCCAGACGAAGATGTTCTTCAGATATCCTATCAGGCATCCTGCTGCCAGGCCGGCCAAGGCCCCAATAACATAATCCAAATTACCCTCTCCTTCTGTGTGCTACTATACTAAATAATTATACTATTTTTCTGAAAAATGTAAAGTACGCGCTGCAAATTAAAATCCGCCTTTGATCTCAGAAATCTGATCCTGAGATGCATACCATCTCTGTTCTTTCTTATATCAGATCCTGCAGTTTGACGATCCTCAGACCTGCCTCTTCAAGAATATCCACAGACATCTGATCAGGGTACCCCTCATTTACCACTATACGCTCGATCCCCGCATTGATGATCATCTTTGCGCAGATCACACATGGCTGATGTGTGATGTAGATCGTAGCTCCGTCGATCCCCTGAGCATATGTGGCTGCCTGAATGATCGCATTCTGCTCCGCATGCAGCGCTCTGCACAGCTCGTGACGCTCTCCTGACGGGACATTATTTTTCTCACGGTAACAGCCGCCCATCTCAGCACAGTGCGGGATCCCTTTCGGCGCGCCGTTATATCCCGTGGCAACGACATGTTTGTCCTGCACAATAACAGCACCCACCTGTCTTCTCAGACATGTCGATCTCTTTGCGGCCAGCTTTGCCATCTCCATGAAATACTCATCCCAGCTGATCCTGTTATCTTCAACCATTTTACTTCTCCCATCTTCCGGTCGTTTCCGGGTAAAAAACCTCCGCCAGATACAGACCCTGCGGCGGTGCAGTATGCCCCGCTTTTGTCCGGTCCCTGCCTGCAATTATTTTTTCCAGTTCTTCAGGCACGATTTTCCCGCGGCCCGCATCCACCAGAGTTCCCGTAATTATTCTCACCATATTATACAAAAAGCCGTCACCTGATACAACCAGAGCAAAGCCCTTTTCGCCGCTTTCTTTTTCCGGTCTGTGTCCTGTGACATGCGCCCCATTCTCAGTCCCTGCTGACATTATGGGAAGATAATTGATTTCATTTACTGATATATCAAATATAGTCCTGACGGTAGAATCCCTGATATCACTGCCGGCCGCCTGAAAGCATTTAAAATCATGAGTCCCTTTTATATAAGTCGCCGCCAGCTGCATTTTCCGGATATCCAGACCCTCACCGATCTCATAATAATATCTGCTCTCAAATGCGCTGACATGCTCTTTCATTTTATAGATATATTGCTTGCCCGTGCACGAAAACCGCGCATGAAATTCAGGCCCGACCTCACGGGCCTCCCTGATCCGTATATCCTTTGGCAAAGCATTATTGACTGCAAACGCGATTTTTTCAGTCGGTATAGCGCAGTCAGTCTTAAAGCTCGCTCTCTGACCGTATGCATGGACGCCGGCATCAGTCCTGCTGGTCCCGTGTATCCCTATATCACGTCCCGTTGTTCTGCGCAGAGCCTTTTCGACCTCTCCCTGAACCGTCGGAACATTCGGCTGTATCTGCCAGCCCGAGTAAGCGCCGCCGTCATATTCTATTGTAAGCAGAATGTTTCTTTCCATTACTGTATCTCTGCAGATCACTGCATTCATTTTTGAACTTTTACTTAATACGGGCAATTATTGCCCGCAGCATTATTTCGGCAATTCGATCTGCTTGTTTTCTTTAGATTCTCTGTAGAGAATGAATCTGCGGCCAATGGCCTGCACGAATTCAGCCCCCAGCTCATCTGCCAGCTGATTTGCCGTCGTCTTAGGATCGAGATCTGCTCCTTCCTGGAGCTTTACCTTGACCAGTTCTCTGGCCTCGAAGTTGTTTTCCAGTTCCGTTTTTATGTTCTCAGACAAACCGCTTTTGCCAATGTATACTGTAGGGTCAATGTTTTGACCGAGCTTTCTCAGATAGCTTCTCTGTTTTCCCGTGATCATATTTTCTCCTTTTCAAATATATTTTATATCTTTAATATCTTATATCCTCATGACTATTCTGACAACCTTCAAAAGACATTGTTCTCCTCCAGCTGCTCTAAAAAGGCCAGACTATGATACAGACCATTGCTGATACAGCTATAAAAAAAGCTTCACCGATTTTCTTCTTCATCAAAGTATCATTTCCGGCCAACTTGTTTCCGGCATTTCCAAATCGTTTTGAAACGGCATGGCCTCCCCACAGAACTATGCCGGCCGCTATGATCACAGACACCTGCACCGGCCCGCACAAGAGGCCCAAAGCAAGACCGAGTTCGCACAGCGCCCAGTCGATGCCCGGCGCTGTCCCTGCGCCGGCTTTATCCTGTTCGCTTGTTTCTGCAGCTGAGGCAGTCTGTTTCACAGTATTCCGCAAAACCAGTTTCTTTATCATCAAAAGAACGAAAACCAGCACAAAACCGGCAGCTGCTCCGGCCAGATGCGCTTTGATCATTCCTTCCGATCCGGCACCAAAACCCAGATCCTCGTCTATCGTGAAAGGTAATATCCCGACTCCGGTCAGAGCCAGCAGCCAGACGACCGGTCTCGGAGTTCTGCCATAAAGGAAACCGGCCATTGCGGTCTGCGTCAGGAGAAGGCAGGATGCATAATAGCCCGGTGCCTTGAGAGAATCTTTCATCCCAAGATATATCCCGACAACGATAAAAGTCGCCGTGAATATATATTTCCAGGGCACGCTCTTCACCCGCTGCCACTCACGGCCGCGCTCATCAGTTCCCAGCCATTCATCCGGCATGTGATTGAAGGCATATACACTGCCACTGCCGCATATGATGCCCAGAGCTATTGATATGCCAACTACGATTATTATTTTCATTTTTGATAATACTCACTCATGACGAAGGCTTTGCCCTTCATTTTATCAATGTCTAAATCCAGAACACTGATCATACCATTATATTTGATTTCCGGGAAAGAGATCATTCTCTTGTCATTATCGCCTGACACATCCTGCCCCGTGATCCTGATATATCCTGCTTCGCCGCCCTTCAGCACCAGTCCGTTCTTTTTCATTGAACGAAAGCGCATGCCTTTTGGGAGCTCAAGCTGATCATTCTTCGTCTTTGAAGACAGTTTTGCACATTCAAATTTCAAAGCATTCGGATCATTCTGGCTGCTGAGGCCAAATGCATACCAGTTTTTATCAGTTATTCTGATTTCCCCATTGCCCTCTTCACTTTCTATCTTGACAACAAACTGATCCCGGGGGCCGTTATTATCCAACGCAGCCTTCAGCCTGTACTTTCCTTCCAGGTTGACCGCGCTTCGCTTCAGTTCCTTTGAATAAGTTCCGTACAGACGTTTTTTGCCCATTTTCCTGTAAGCGCGTATCCGGTAAGTATATGATTTCCCCGGGCCGACTTCGGTGTCCTTCCATTTTTTTGAGTAACCGCCCTTAAGATCCGCAACATTTCTGAATCTGCCCCCGGATGTTTTACGGCTGATGACAAAACCCTGCGGTCTGAGGGAGACAGGCACATCAAAACGAAGATCGATCCTGTCAGGAGATGTATATCCCATTATGTCCAGATCTTCTTCCCACCGGCATTGCGCCAGTCCGGTATAAACTATCAGTTCCTGACTGTCACTGCTCTCTTTCCCATCAGTTTTTTTGCGGACAACGACCTTGTAGCAATACCATTTTTTGTACTTGATATCCTGATCCTTGTATTCATTCGTTCTTCTGGATAATGTATCCATCCTGGTCATCTTCAGTTTTCCGCCGGCAGCGCTCGTTTCCGATTTCACGGGATTCGATCTGTAGATGATATATTTTTTGGCGCCCTCAACATTCTTCCATCTGATGTTCGTACATATCTCGCTCTGTTCACTGCCCGTAACAGAACCAGTCACAACAAGATATTCATGTGTCGCCTCTTCGCTGTCAGAACAACCGCCAAGAACCGGCAAGGCGGCCAGTACCATTAATGCCAATAGTATTACGATCGTTTTTCTGCTCATAATTATTCTCTGTTCCCTTCACCTGTAATACTACACTATCAGATTTTTTTCTTCAATCTTCCACTGATACAACGATCAGTTTTTCTTTTTCGACCCGGAACCTGATCTCCAGACCTGCAAATTTCATCCCATATATCCTGTCAGGTTCATCTTTATAAGCCGGAACAGGATCCAGCGCAAGGATCTCACGCAGTGCAGCTCTCTTGTCATCCGGAACCTTATCCTGCAGTTCATCAGAAAAATCGATCTCCAGCTGCGACCGGTCAGTTTCATTCAAAAAACCGTCTGCGGCATCCGGATGACTGTCGGAATAAGGGATATACGGTTTGATGTCGAATACCGGCGTACCATCGATCATGTCAACGCCCGACACCAGCAGCACCGGCCCTTCGGGATCATCATGATCTATCTTTTCCAGCTTCAGAGAAGAAAGACCTATGTTGTTCGGCCGGAAAGGCGAGCGGGTAGCGAATACCCCCATCCTTTTATTGCCTCCCAGCCTGGGAGGTCTCACTGTCGGACTCCAATGTTCAGACTCGCCCGCCTTTGGTTTCGATTTCGAAAATTCCCATATCACCCAAATATACGAAAAACCGTCAAGGCCCCTGAATGCTTCGCGCACACGAAACTCAGGCTCAAAAACTATCCGTCCTTTTAATGATGGCGCTATGCCGCATTGCCTTGGAGTGCCGAACTTCTCTGGCAGATCTGTGTGTACATATGCTATTGGTCTCATTTATTACATCCTTTCGTTAATAGTATAACTCAAAACCACAGCCTGCATTACTTTTTTCGTCACGTTCAAAAATGAAACTTGCGGCCGCGGGTTCTTTGAACTATTTTCCGCGATTTCTCGATATTTTTGCAAAACTGTGGTAAAGTCAGAACATTAAGGAGTGGTATTATGGGAATCATTATTACGACATTTGGTCTGACCATGCCCCTTTTACTCATGGCACTGCTGGGAATGGTGCTGGAAAGAAAGGGACTGAGATCGTATCCTGCGCGACTATAGCCGTGATCATATCTGCTCTCAGATATCTTGAATTCATGTGAAAGATCATCTGCAGGAAGATATCTTTCAATCAGCGCGGCATAAACAAAATACTGATAATTCCATTTCAGAACTATCAGTATTATTTTGGATTTGATCGATTTTACGTTATATCAGCCAACAGAGCAATGATCTTTATTTCGGCTTGTAGCTGCTCTTGAGTCCCACGATGCTGTTGAATACCTTTTCGTCATCTGTGGTCAGTTTCGTATCAGCGACATAATAACCATGTCTGAAGAACTGGAATCTCTCACCCGGCTTTGCCTCACTGATCAGCGGTTCGGCATAGCAGATCTTTTCTTTCATGGATTCAGGGTTGAATTCCTCTTTGCCTTCTCCGTTATCTTTCATCAGATAATCGAGTTCGCGTACTTTGATCTTTACTGCAGTAGCCGCATCGACCCAGTGAATCGTTCCCTTGACCTTGCGCCCTTCGAACCCTGAACCTGATTTTGTCTCAGGATCGTATGTGCAGTGAAGCTCAATTATATTGCCATCCTCATCCCTTACAGATTCTGTGCATGTCAGGAAGTAAGCGCCTTTGAAACGGACCTCATTTCCCGGATACAGTCTGAAATATTTCTTTGCAGGTATCTCCATAAAGTCAGCACCGTCTATATACAGTTCTTTGGAGAAAGGAACCGTTCTTTCACCCATTTCCGGAACGTTACGGTTGTTCTCCATTGTCATTTCTTCCGTCTGTCCGTCCGGATAATTCGTGATCACGACCTTGATCGGATCGAAAACGACATTACGGCTGGCGACCTTGTCCTTCAGATCTTCACGGATGCAGTGCTCGAGCAGACCGACCTCGACCGTGCTGTTTGCCTTGGCAACACCAATACGGTCGCAAAAATCTCTGATAGACTCAGGCGTATATCCTCTGCGGCGGATTCCTGCGATCGTTGGCATACGCGGATCATCCCATCCTTCAACTACGCCGTCATCGACAAACTGCTTGAGATATCTCTTGCTCATCACCATGTTCGTCACATTCAGACGAGCGAATTCTATCTGCTGCGGTCTGGGATCCCACCAGCCCAGTTCATCGATCGACCAGTCATATATCGGTCTGTGATCTTCAAACTCAAGTGTGCATATGGAGTGTGTGACGCCTTCAATGGCATCTTCCAGCGGATGAGCAAAATCATACATCGGATAGATACACCATTTATCACCTGTGTTATGATGTGTTGCATGTACAATTCTGTAAAGAACGGGATCGCGCATGTTCATGTTCGGGCTGGCCATATCTATCTTAGCTCTGAGACATTTTTCACCGTCAGCATATTTACCGTCTTTCATTTCCTCAAAGAGCCTGAGGTTCTCTTCAACGCTGCGGTCTCTGTACGGGCTGTTCTTTCCCGGCTCAGTCAGAGTGCCTCTTGTTGCACTGATCTCTTCAGCCGACTGGTCATCTACAAAAGCTTTTCCCTGCCTGATAAGATCGACCGCCGCATCATACATAGTATCAAAATAATCACTGGCCCAGAATATATTACCCCATTCAAATCCCAGCCATCTGATGTCTTCTTCAATGGATTTTACATACTCAATATCTTCTTTTACCGGATTCGTGTCGTCATATCTCAGATTGCATACTCCGCCATATTTTTCAGCCGTTGAAAAGTTCAGGCATATGCTCTTTGCATGTCCAATGTGCAGATATCCGTTAGGTTCCGGCGGAAAACGAGTCTGGACCTTGCCATCATATGTGCCGGCAAGAATATCTTCATCTATTCTCTGATGGATAAAATTCCCTCTGGTTTTTCCTTCTTCATTTTTTATATCTTCAGCCATATTTTTCGACCTCCGTTGTTTCTCGCATTTTCTATACAGCTTTTCTGATCAAAGCACAGGTGTGCTTTCCTGTCAGTGAAAAATTATATCATAGTCTTCATTTCTTGTCATTTGCTTTATGTAAGCAAGTGTTTTGTTTACATTTTTTTACTGTAAATGATTGACATTATCGTTCTGCTGCACTATACTTTTCTCATGTCCGGGGAAAGGAGGTGGCATCGTTATTTATCGGACATGCATCAATAACAACTCAGCCATTTTGACATTTTTAGAGGAGGTAAAATCTATGACTGGCTATGGAAGGCAAATTGTAAAGAAAGTTTTTACCATGACACTGACAGCTTCAATGGCGATCGGTTTTTCAGGTGCGGGCACCATCAGCGCGTTTGCTGCATCCGGCAGCCCTTCTGCCGGCAGTGCTTCTGATACCGTGAAGGCTGTGGAACATGCCCTTCACAGTGAAGAACTGTCAGCTGAGAATG
Source organism: uncultured Eubacteriales bacterium (assembly GCA_902803725.1). Taxonomy (GTDB): domain Bacteria; phylum Bacillota; class Clostridia; order Peptostreptococcales; family Anaerovoracaceae; genus UBA3738. The sequence continues at coordinate 4,207 of CADCRD010000194.1, read as the reverse complement.
TGATCGGTGATCTTAACGAAGACAAGAACAGTTTCCATCAGGAAAATGAAGATCTCAGCATCGAGATCCCAAAGGATCCGGATGACGGTATCATGATGGACACAATGGATTCACACAGTATCACAATGCAGCTGCCAAAGGAGGTCAGCGGAGAAAAAGGAGAGATGAAAGACGGCACTCTCGTCTATGATTCAGATGATGCAGATGTATCTGTTGCAGTTCAGGCTGCGGCATATGACCGTTATCCAAAAGACAGAGCCCTTGATGATCAGGCAGACACAGTTCGCAGTCTGATCGTTATCGGATCTGCCGATGCCCCGAAGGATTATTCCTTCAAATTCAGGCTCGGCCGGAATCAGTCACTGAAAAAAGGGCCCGGCGGACTGGTCTTCATCATGGAAAATGGCGAATCTGCTTATGAGATCATGCCTGCATGGGCAAAGGACGCAAAGGGTAATGACGTTAAGAGCTACTATACGATCAAAGGCAAGACTCTCATCCAGCATGTTTCATTTGACGAAAACACACAGTTCCCTGTTGTGGCCGACCCTGCGATGAGCGGATATTACTACAAAAAATCCAACGTATCGGTCAATTACGAATACGGCAAGTGGAAGAGAACTTCATCTATTATGAACACAAAGAAAACAAAAGGCGGAACACTGACCGTCAACGAATCCTATACCATCAGCGGTTCTGTATCCGGAAACATCAAGGGGATCGTAACGATCGGCACAGGATCCAGCATTACGAGCGCGACATCAAGATCCTGGAGCATCGCAAAAAACAAAAGATGCTATGCAGAATGCAGAGCGGAATTTAAAGTTGAGCGCGGCACCAGGAAAAAGATCAGCATGAACACAGGAAAAGTAGTCAGCAAAAACAGCTACACTGTCAAACGGCCGCGCGGCAAGTATTACAGAGAATACCGTGTTCATTATCTGTAGAGGAGGAATTTTAAGTGAAAAAGTTTTTTGACACTCTGCATATCATCGCATGTATAGCCGCGATGATCACAGGATGGCAATTTTTGAAGAGCTTTGCAGGTCATTTTGAAAACGGGATATGGGACAGCAGCGCGATCACAGCAACCGCTCTTATCCTTGTGATGCTCATTTTCGTCTTCCTGCATATGACGTTCTTCCTGTCTCAGTATTCAGGCAGCACGAATTCAGAGAACAGCAGAAAAAAGCATTTTTGATCATACATAACGTTCTAGCGTGCACGGTCCTTAGTACGGAAAGTCACTGTGAATTTTGTGCCGTCGGTCTCGTTGCTGACGGCACTGACAGAGCCCTTATGTCTTTCCACGATACTCTTTGCGATAGCCAGCCCGAGGCCATATCCGCCCGCCTGATTTTGCTGGGTACGCACCTTGTCTGAACGGTAAAACCGCTCGAATATATGAGGCAGATCCTCTGCAGGTATGGGAGCGCCGGTATTCACGACCTCCAGCTTTATTGTGCCGGCATTGCGCATTAAGACAACATCAACATGACCATCAGCACCCGCATATTTACATGCATTATCAACGAGGATATGCGCCAGCTGACGTATCTGCGTGGTATCTCCCTGAATTTTTATATCCTTTTCAATTGACGTGTCTATCAGAACTCCATTCTCAAAGGCAACAGGTTCAAACTGAAGAGTAGTATCCATCACTATGTCGCTCAGAGATATCTCGCTCATGACGAGTTCGACCTTTTCATCATCTGATTTGGCCAGAAACAGCATATTGTTTATCAGTTCTTTCATATGATGAGCTTCGGCCTGTGAATTTTCTATCCACTTTTTCTGTTCGTTGATGGTCGAATCACCGTGCGAAAGAAGTACATTGTTTGTAGCGAGAATAGCGGTAAGCGGAGTCTTCAGCTCATGACTGGCGTCCGCGACGAACTGATGCTGCTGTGCCCATGCCTTTGCAACAGGCCTCATTGCATATCCTGACAGCCATATACTGATCATAAGAAATATCAGCATCGCCCCGGCAAAACACAACAACGCGAAAACAATACTGGCTGTTATCTCTTTACTTGCGGCAGAATAATCGGCAAATGCGATTTTTTTATAGAAAGTGCCTGATGACATCTTGTAATACAGTTTGTGTTTTTTCAGTTTGCCGTCTGACTGATCTGCGCTCAGAACTCTGTCGACCGCATCATATATCTCATCGCTGGTCAGATCCGTATACGTGTTATTATAGCTTATGATATCATTATCTGAATTGAGGACCACCTGAAAAGAACCGTCCCGCGCAGAAAACCCGTCATGTATCCCGCCGTCTTCCGGATCTTCTCCGCCTCCTCCATAAAGGTTGTCTTCACTCGCCAGAGGTCCGCGAAGACCCATTTCCAAAGCGCGGTTTATCTTGTTCATCTGCTGGGAATAAGTTTTGTAACACATGATCAGTGTCAGCATCAAAAGAACGATACCGACCAGCGCCATTGTGATTATTATAAAACGTTTACGGAGTTGTTTTAGCATTAGTTACCTCATAACAGAGCTGCCTGATGTTTTCCATCACCGGGCAGGATGCATTTTCATTGGTTTTCTTCTAATCTGTAACCTATCTTTCTCAGAGCTGTGATGCTCACATGTGAATCAAGGAAGCTGAGTTTTTTGCGCAAAAATGATATATAAGCTTCAACATTATTATCACTCGCATCCGAATCATATCCCCACACTTTAGTTATGAGATCTTCTTTTGATACTGCCGAATTCGGATTTGCCATCAAAAGCTTGAGTATCTCGGATTCCTTGTAATTCAGATGGATGCTCTTGCCTCTGCACGCAAGATCCCCCGTCGAAAGATTCAGTGTGATGTCGCCGAATTCAGCTTCGTTCATCTGAACTTCCCCCTGGCGCCTGGTCAGCGCTCTGATCCGGGCCAGCAGTTCATCTGGCACGAACGGCTTGGTCATGTAGTCATCAGCACCGCAGTCGAGACCCGTTACCTTGTCAACCGTCGAGTCTTTGGCTGTAAGCATTATAATTGGTGTCTGTATCTTGTTGTCTCTGAGTTTTTTAGCTATCGTAAAACCGTCCATTTCGGGCAGCATCACATCCAGTACGATCACATCATATATTCCCGACAAGGCATACTCAAATCCATCGAGTCCGGAATTCACAACATCTGTCATGTATTTGCTTTCCGCCAGTATCTGAGCCAGAGCCTCGGCCAGACGTACTTCATCTTCAACTATCAGTACTCTCATTTCTGCAGCCTTTCTGATTCCCTTGCGGGATCCTTTATCCGTTATTTTATGACTGTTTTGCTTACCCGAATTCCCTGCGGATAAGCCTGCAGGCAATTTAAAACCGCCGGATTGATTATACCATAATCCCGGCGGCTGAAAACAGGCTTAAAACATATCCGGTCTGTGATTTATTCGGACCGGTCCCCTTTCTGTGAATCAAGAACTGCATCAATGATCGCATTCGCGGCATCAAATTTGCTCATGAGAGGCAGCGGACGAACATCGTCCTTCGTTATCAGTGTGATCATATTCGTGTCTGTCCTGAATCCGGATCCTTTATCCTTAAGGTTGTTGGCTACGATCATGTCGGCATTCTTCTTCTCCAGTTTGACCGAAGAGTTTTCGATAAGATCCCGGGTCTCCATAGAAAAACCGCACAGATACTGACCTTCTTTTTTCCGTCTTCCCAGTTCCATCAGAATATCCGGCGTTCTTTTCAGCGGGATCGACATATCACCGTCTTTCTTTTTGACCTTATCATCATAAGTCTCTGCAGGAGTGTAGTCAGAAACTGCTGCGGCTTTGAATACATAATCCGCATCATCAAAATTAGAAACAACGGCATCATACATTGACTGTGTGCTGGTGACATCGATGACTTTCACGAATCTCGGAGGCGTGAGGCTGGTCTGCCCGCTTACTAAAGTGACATCCGCACCTCTCAGCATGGCAGCCTGAGCCAGTGCATAGCCCATCTTGCCGCTGGAGTGATTCGTTATGTATCTGACGGGATCTATTGCTTCCTGCGTCGGTCCGGCCGTTACTATGACCTTTTTCCCCAGCATATCTTTAGGTCCGGCCAGATGATATCTGATGTGATCAAACAGCTCTTCGGGTTCAGGCATTTTCCCGGCACCTGTATCACCACATGCCAAAAGTCCGCTGGCAGGTTCAATGATCTTGTATCCCAGTTCTTTCAGAATCCCGATGTTTTTTTGCGTGACAGGATT